>CALMFL010000059.1 GCA_937862595.1 uncultured Fidelibacterota bacterium | reverse complement strand
CCGAAAAGACCGTCTCCTACGATATCAGCGTCGAGCATCTTTTCTCGCCCACGCTGAAATTATCCGTTACGGGTTATTACAAGGATGTGACCAACCTGATGAACTACCAGAAATACGTGTTCGTCAATACGCCCAGCGACGGGAATATTTACGTCAACGCCGATTATGCCAACATCAAGGGCGTCGAATTCGCCCTCTACAAGGCGCTGACGGATTTCTGGGGGGCTTCGGTCAACTACACCTTTTCGAGCGCACAGGGACGCTTATACAACGATTACAACGCCCCTCTGTTCGGCGAAGACCAGAAGATGTTCCCCCTGGGCTATGACCAGACGCATACGATCAACGCGAACGTCACCCTGAAAACCCCCGCGCGCCTGTCGCCCCTGCTGAGGAACTGGCGGGCGAACTTCCAGCTTGACATCAACAGCGGATCGCCCTATTCATCCTATGGAACGGGAAAAACGAACGACCTGCGCATGCCCTGGACCGCGAATCTCGATCTGCGGATCAATCGCCGCATTACAGCGGGCCCCGTCAGCATGGATGTTTTCCTCGACATTTTCAACGTGCTGAATTCATTCTATATCAGTTATATCGGTTCATCGCAATTCTACAATCTGAAAGGCGACGCCGCGATCATCGGACAGGATATCGACTACTCGTTCATCTACAGTCCGGAAGTCTACAATGATCCGCGTCAGTTCCGTGCCGGACTGTCCGTTCAGTTTTAAGTGATACAAGGAGAAGTTAATGAGAATACAGAAAAACCATATGATCGCATTCTGCATCATCCTGTTAACGATAAGCAGTCTGCCCGCCCAGTACAACGTCGTATCCTACGATACCTTTGTCCAGAAGGTCGGAATGCTCTGGAACCGGGTGACAAACCACGGTGAATTCGGGGACGACAGCTACACGGCGCCGGCGCCTTCCTGCGAATGGCCTGCCGGTTCCGGGAACTCCTACCTTTACGCCGGGACCCTCTGGCTTTCGGCGGGTTTTGATGACGGCGGCGTGATCACCTACAGCGTGCTGAACGAACGGGACGGCGAATACGCCCCGCTTGACTCCATTCACGTTTTCAAACCCGGAACGCGCGCCGAGCAGGAAACCTATACAAAATACTGGGATGTCCGGGGAACGCAATCCTCGACCGGCGATACGCCCCTGGGAGTCACGATCAAGGAACGGACCTTTGCCTGGAGCAATCCCCTGGCGGATGACTTTATCATCGCCGAATATACGATCACCAATGTCGGACTGGACGAGGACGGGAACTATATCCCGGAAGTCCAGCGCGACCTCTATGACTTTACCTTTACCATCCGCATGGACGGCGATGTCGCGAAACGCGCGGACTGGCCGGTGGAAGACCAGCGCGTCAATCAGGACGACCATGCCCTGAGCAACGCGAACGCCACGTTCACGATCGACGATGCCATTGATACGACCTATAAAGACGATTATGCTGGATGGGACTGGGTCACCCTGGTGCCCTACATGCGCCGTCAGGCGATCGCGGAACCCTTCATGCTCGATTCCCTGAAGACCTATCCTCTGGACAGCATGATGACCTTCATGTGGGACGGCGACAACCTTGAAGTGGAAGCCGAGGACTGGGGGCTGGATACCAGCCTCTTGCCCGACACCTACGATTTCGATCATCTGGATGACGATTTCGGCAACCCGGATGTGGACGGCAGTTTCAACAGCGCCGGTTTTCTCGGATGGCGGATGCTTCGCTCCGACCCGTATCTGGCGCCGAAATCCTATGTGACCTGTACGATCCACGACGATCCCCAGACCGATGACGCCCGCTGGAACGACTATATCGATATTGATGATTTCCACAACATCAAGGAAGCCGTCAACCCCGTGTATTCACAGTGGCAAAACGGATATTTCTATCCCGAAGATTACCGAACCCTCACCAGCTACGGATCGATCGATACGCTGAAGTCCGGGGATTCCGTGGTCGTGACCATCGCTTACGGCGTGGGCGGCGACCAGATGAAGGGCGGCATTTATTCTCTGATCGAATTGAACAAGATCATGCTCATGGCACAGTATATCGTCAACAACGATTATCAGGTCGACTTCGACGCCCTGATGGCCCCTCCGGTCGATTTCGAGCTGACCGAAGCGAGCGAGGACGGACTCTATAAGGGTGTTGACATAACCTGGGACGACGTTCCCGAGTCGCACGGAAAATTCGGCGGATACCGGGTGATCAGAAGCAATGAAAAAATGCCGAACGGATCGTTCATCTGGGAAACCCTGAGCGAACATCTTGTCGGCACCGACACCTGGCCCCCAAGCGCCGATCTGGGCGGGAGCAATGTCTATACCTTCCGGGACACGACCGTCCGTTTCGGGTTCGATTATTATTACTGCGTACAGACGATCAGCGCGAACGTTCCGGGATACGGGACGATCGCGACCTCCGAGGCGCTTTTTCAGGCCATGACGCCGACCTCTGCGCCGGCGACCACGCTGGAGAACGTCAAGGTCGTGCCGAACCCCTATATCGGTTCGGCCGTCTGGAACAACCCGATCCCCAGCCTTGGCACCTCGCCCTGGGAACATCAGCTGATGTTCATCAACCTGCCGGCGGATGCGATCGTTCGGATCTACACCCTGGACGGCGACTTTGTCGATGAGGTCCGGGCGGCGGATCCCCGGGTAACGGGACCCTACGAAACCGTCCCCGACAAGAGCGCCGGAACAGCGATCTGGGACCTGGTCACCCGCAACAATCAGGATGCGGCGCCGGGCGTGTATCTTTTCACCGTATCTTCGGCGGCCTGCGGTAAAACAACCGGCAAGTTCGTCATTATTCGATAAGGCAGGAGACAGCAATGAAAAAAATTATCATACTATTGGTTCTGATCGCAAGCGGCATGTTCTGTTATGCGGAAGCCTTTGCTCCCGTCGGGACCGCTACCGGGCAGTTCCTGACCATCGGGGTCGGCGGCCGGGAAACCGCCATGGGAGAAGCCGTCACCGCCCTGACCGGCGGATCGGGTTCGGTATTCTGGAACCCTTCGGGCGTTGTGGACGGAAGCGTGAATGATCTTTATGCCGCCTACAATCAATGGCCGGCCGGCATTCACATCGGCGCTGTATCCTATGCCCGCACCCTGGAAAATGTCGGG
>CALMFL010000058.1 GCA_937862595.1 uncultured Fidelibacterota bacterium | reverse complement strand
ACCGGAATGTTCGGACTTTTCGAAAGATTGAACATCGGGACCCTCCAGGCGTGGATAGTTGTGCTGTCGGTATGGCTGTACCGGCGTTTTTCCCGCCCGGTTCAACCATAAAAGGCGAAGGTTATTTTACAGATATAAATTCCGAAGGGTTGCCGCATATGGAATGTGCGGCACCACGGGGAGTAGCATAATGACGATCTATTTGCTCATTGCCGTCGGGATAAACATCCTGATGTTCCTGCCCGCGTTTATCATCAAGACCGATAAATTTACCGATATCAGTTACGCACTCACGTTCATTGTCCTGACGTGGACCGCATGGATCGTGAACCCCGTATCCGCGCAGAGCACGCTGATCGCCGCGATGCTGACTGCCTGGGCTTTGCGCCTTGGGATATTCCTGAGGGTGCGGATCGGAAAAATGGAAAAGGACAAACGATTCGACGGCATTCGGGGATCTTTTCCGAAATTCCTGGGATTCTGGATTTTTCAGGGCATTTCGGTATGGATCGTCATGATCCCAGCCCTGTGGTTCATAAGCAAAAATTCCGACGAAGTTTGCTTTGCCGGGGTGCTGATCTGGGCCGCCGGCCTGCTCGTGGAGACGATTGCCGACACGCAGAAATTCCGCTTTCACCTAAAGACTGAAAATAAAGGCAAATTCATCCGCACCGGATTGTGGAGCACATCCCGGCATCCGAATTATTTCGGGGAGATCCTTTGCTGGGCGGGTGTTTATCTCTATGTGCTTCCCGCGCTGAGCGGCACGGAAGTCCTCTGGACGCTGGCCGGCCCGATTTACATTGTGATTATCCTGCTTTTCGTTAGCGGCATCCCCACCGTGGAGAAACGTGCGGACGAAAAATACGGCGCCGACCCCGACTACCGCGATTATAAAGAACGAACCTCCATGCTTATCCCCTGGAAAAAGAAGGCGGCCAAGCAAGCGGGAACATGAACGGCGGGAAATCACCGAAGGCGACGGGGCGCAAGAAAAATCAACATTACGAAAGGGTTAAACATGAAGTGCAGGAAAAAACCCCTGTCGACGAACCCGGACACTAAGCTAAGGAGATTTGCCATGATCATTTGTCTTCAGTTCGTTGCCCTGTTCCTTTTTGCCGACAGGCTTACCGCCCAGCATTCAGTTCAAAATCCGGCCGGTCAGCGCCTCCATCGGCTTGAATACGAAAACAATGCCGGCGAAACGGCGGTCACAACCTTTTTTTACGACGAGAACGGGCTGATGTACGAAGCTTTCTGGGAATGCACGGACGGATCGGACCGATCTAACAATTATTACCGTTACGACGACGCTGGCCGCATGATCTCGGCCTACCGGGAGTTCGCCAGCGGGGTCACCTCCTACGAGATATTTTTGTATGATGACGCCGGCCGCAAGGTTCACGAGACCTTTCTGCGCTCCGACGGCGTTACCGGAACGGCGGATTACCGCTATCTTAAAGACGGATCTTGCGAACGGGTGATCTGCGACAAGTATAAAGGCTGGATATCCGGGGATATCGTTTACAAGAGAGACAAAAAGAACAAGCGCGCAGTATCGGCGGAGATCGTACGTAACGGAGCGACGGCCGGAACGATCGATTTTGAATACGACAAGAAAGGGAGCCTGATCCGGGACACCTGGCTTTTTGTGGACGGGTTCACCCAGACATTCATTTACCGCTACGAAGAGATAGAAAAATAAGCGCCGGCGGATTAACCGCCCGCTATCGCCCGATACACCATTCCACGCCCTTCTCCCCCGTGAAGGATCAGTCCCTTTTCCCGTAAGAACAAGAGATCTTTTTTGATCGTATTCCGGCTTTCATCCGTGAAATGGCCCATAATATCGGAAATTTTTACGGGAGCGCGGCCTCGAATAAACTCGAGGAGGTCCCGGCGGCGAGGATTGAGATAAGGTTCAAATGAATCGGGCCCGCTACTGACAAGCTGCCCGGTGTTGCGGGATTTCAGAAGATATGCGATCGTATCGGGAAGCTGTGCCAGCGGATCGGCCGAAATGTTTTCCGGCGGATCGTTCAACGCGGCAAGGAGCGGGATTCCCGAGATTGCGGTGAATCCATAAGAATAAAGCAGGGCATAGGCAATCACGTTGACCGTATGGCCGTTGCCGGTAATAAAGGGCATGATCTCAAGAAAGCACGCCCGGAAAAGAGAAACAATGAATAGAGCGGGAGCGTCGGGACGTTCCAGAACACGCCGGCTTGCTTCGCAAAGCGCAGACACTTTCATGTCGAGTTCATCACGGTAGCGGCCGCGATATGCTTCGTCCCGCGGGCTGAATTGAAAAAGTTCACGATGTGTTTTTTTTATCGAAGCATTTGAGAGGGAATAGCCGCCCCCGTCCGAATGCAAATTTTTTAAAAAAAGAAAGGTCCCTTCTGCGATCTGCGTTTGGCGCTCGTCCCCGCCGCCGGCGCGATCGATCCCTGCGTTTTGCCGGAGCACCTCCGGATCGGGCGTTTGGGGATCGTTGTTAAAACCACCCAAATGATCCACCCGACTGCATGCGCTCATACAGGCCAGGATGCCGTCCTCGGCGAATTGCCCGAGATTAAAATGATTATCCATAATATACCCGTCTGAAAGATAAAGAAATATTTTGTTAAATCAACGATTATAATGCAATATTCAATTAATTAGAGCACTCAGCTATTCTTATGGCTTGTGATTTGCGACTTCTTTAAAAGATCTGTTCTGGCCCCCGAATCCCCGGCCGGCAGAATTGAACAAATGTCGGCTGTCAATTCCACACCGGGAACACTGAGGGGACGACAAGAATAATATCCACAACATATCCATATGGTTTTTACGGAACTGCAGGAAGCGGGAAACGGCAATTGGTTCCGGCAAACATTGCTAATGCGTCCGGAAAACAAATCCGCCGCGAACATACGCGCCCTTTTCTATGGGTAATCCCAGCAAATATCCTCCGGACTTCCAGCCGGCCGTCAGGGTCGCCCCCAGAATGCCTTTTGACCGAAACGAGAAATTCATTTCGCCCATGACCCCGTGGCCGAAAGGCCCCTGATACCAATAGCCCGTTTCCGCGCCAAGACTGATAACTTCGGACCTGTAAAACGAGGGCATTCTAATTGAGAGGCCGTAATTGTCATAAGGCCGTCCGTAGCGCAGGGAGATCGAAAAATAATTGCCCTTTACCCTGAAATGCTGGTCGAGGTATAACTCATAGCCAAGCGGGGACGCATTGAACATCGTTCCGTATATCCAGGAAACATCGCCCTTTCCGAACATAAAAGGGCGAACCAGACCGGCGTTCTCGTCCATGCCCACGCCGAACGCGCGGGCGCTTTCGTACAGACCGGGATCGATCAGCATCCACAAAAGGCTCAGGGTGCGGGCTTCGCGGTAATACGAAACAAGGTCGGGATCCACCGGCTCGCCGGACAATGGAACGGACCGGTCGTAATAATTTTTGTACACTCCCAGGGATGATTCCACCGGATCGCCCATGGTATGGATCCAGGTGTCGGGATCTTCGGGATCGATCCACTTTCCGCTGACAAGCGGCGCAACGATATAGGCGTAAGCGGGATAATAGATCTCCTGGATAAAGGCATGAATGGGAAGCGTGGCGAAAGAATAGCCCTTTCCGTAATAGTCCGTCATGATCTGCCGGCGCATAAGATTATTGATCTCGAAGCCTCCGACCGAGGTCAGGGTTTCGGAAAAGAGCGAGACATCGTCCGGAAGGTCCATGCGGGCTTTCGGCCAGGGAAAGGTCAGGCGCTCGAAGACAAATTCACCTCCGACCTCCCGGGCGCGGGTCCAGTGGCCGAACTCGTGGGGCCAGATCGTCAGGAAAAAGCTGCAGCCCGTCTGCCACAGGGCGCCGATCACCGGCTCAAGCTTTTGGGGAACGGCCGGACGCAAGCCCAGGTAGTAAAGATCTGTCAAAGCCCGGTAGGCATTCACGCCCAGGGAAGCGACCATGTTCAGATCTTCGGACGTGCCGATCATCAGGGTATATTCCCGGACAGGAACCTCCGGCGAGCCCCAGGTCTCTGCGGCAAGGCGCTGCGGCAGGGCAGCGCAGAGTACGGCAAACAGAATGCAAACGCATCGAAAGGTATTCATCATATCCCTCCGCAAAATAGCGTTAGGTAAAGCATGAAGTTACATGGCGGATCAATAATTAATTAGAATTTTTCAAAAATCTCAATATTCGCCCAGGCTCAACATCACTTCCGCACCATTCTTATAACAGCGAAGGGCTCCGTCCGGGGCAAAACCGAGCGGAATGACCGTTTGCGAGCCGTTGCCGGAGCGCAGTTCCGTGACCGTCCCCCTGGCAAAGAGAAGGCTGTCAAGCTCGGAAACAAATGGAGTTAAACCCTTCGCGGAAAACGCGGCATAGAGAACATCAAGCTGATCCAGCAAACTCTCTAAAAACTCATCCCGATTAACGTCCGATCCCGTGAGTTCTTTCAGAGAAATTGCGGGGTGGCGCAGATCGGGAAGCGCGGCGACGGCATTGTTCAGATTAATCCCGATGCCGACGACCGCGTTGACCGTCTCTCCCTGAACCCGGGATTCGGGAAGGATGCCGCAGATCTTCCGCCGGTTCACATACACGTCGTTCGGCCATTTTACGGCGATACCGCCCGGCAGATAAGACGACAGGACGCGAACGACGGCAAGCGCCGAAAGAGCAGTGAAAGGAATGAATTTTCCAAGGTCGGGGACATCCCGGAAGAGTACGCTGAAATACAGCCCCCCGCCGGAAGAGGTCCAGGTGCGGCCCAGGCGTCCGCGTCCGGCAGTCTGCCTGTCTGCCATCAGAACGGTGCCGGACTCACAGGTTTCCGCCATATCAAGCAAGTCGGTATTGGTGGACCCGGTCTCGGCAAAACGGCGGATGTTTTTTCCGATGAGCATGCGTTCATTGTTCATAGATGATATTACCACACGCGGCGCTAAATTTGAAATACAATTTTTCGTTTCTGCGGGAAGGGAAGAGTCCGCGCCGGGCAACGCCGCCGTCACGCGATGCGGACTCTTTGTATGATGTAAAAAAGAAAGGCGAATGTAAGGCAGGATCAGACATCTTTCGAACGCATCTTGTAAATAACCGTGGCGCCCGTATAGCACAGGGCCGCAAAAACGAGTGCAAAAAGAATGCCGGAATTTCCCAGCAGCATGTTCATGCTGATACTGTCCATGTTCTCAACACCCAGATCCCCCATAAGAGAAAAGAGCGTTGCGAACACATCGGGAAGCGTGATCCGGTGACGGAATATCGCCTCGATGATCGCGAACAGTCCTTCCAGTATGCCGAGAGCCGCCGCACCCTTCAGGAGGGCGCTGCTGCGGAAGACAGCCGAGAAGAGGAAGAGCAGACTGCCAAGCACCATGGCGACTTTGACATAAGCGATCCAGCCGAGGAAAACCCCGTAAAGCGCGGAGCCCACAGGGAAGCCGTTTCCGGTGAAGAGTCCGGCAAAGGACAGGACAAGCGCCATGATGATGCCGAGCGCGGCCAGCACGAGCGAAGCGGCATAAACATGCATGATATATTTCACGCCCGTCACCCGCCAGGCGCTGACAGGCTGACAGCGGAAAAACAGGTCCGAACCCAATTGTTTTTCACGGTTCAGGCTGCTTTGCGCCGTAAGGACAAGGAACATGAAGAAAATAAGCGAAAACGCGAACATGATCCCGTAAAGACCGATCCGCAAGCCATCGCGGTTCAGTTCCGGACTGAAGAAATACACGTTTTCGTTCAGCGCAAACCGGGCGACAAGCGCGGCGATCAGGGACACGGCGAGCATCCCGGCGATGATCCAGACCGGCATCAGGTAGGAGGATTTGTTCTTTTGAAATTCACTGCGGAACAAGGCAATTATTTTACGCATGGCTGACTCCGGTTTTCGGGTTGACGACGGCGACAAAAATATCCGCAATGGAGGGGATCGTCGCGAGGGCCTGCGGAATGACGGGGGTCCCCTCGACCAGGCCGCTGACCTTCCCCAGAGAATGGGTCACAGAGCGGGGATTGCAGGCGAGCAGCTCGTCTTCGCGGGACCGGGGAACTTCGATGATCTTCCACTGGTCTTTCAGCGCATCGATCGAATCGTGAAGTAGTATTTTGCCCTTGTCGATAAAGATCACATCCTGCAGGATATTCTCGATCTCGGCGACCTGATGGGTCGAAATGATCACCGTTTTGGTCTCGTCGTAGAATTCGCCGAGCAGGAGATCGTAGAATTCCTTTCGGAAAACAATGTCCAGGCCCAGCGTCGGTTCGTCCAGCAGAAGGACGTCCACGTCCCGCGCAAGGGTCAGGAGCAGATAGAGCTTGGTCTTCATTCCTTTGGAGAGGGTGCCGACCTTGCGGTCGCAGGGCAGATCGCTTTTTGCGAAAAGACGTTCCGCTTTATCCTCGTTCCAGGTCGGATTCATGCCGGCGGTGAACTCAATGGTCTCCTTTACCGTCAGGCGCGGGTCCAGACCGCTGACATCCGGAATAAAGGCGACCCGGCCGTACAGCTCGTGTTTCCATTCCCGAAGAGGTTTTCCGAAAAAGGCGATGGTTCCGTCATGGCGGAGAAAATCCAGAAGACACTTGAGAAAGGTGGATTTCCCCGCACCGTTCTTGCCGAGCAGGCCGACAATGCGCCCGGCGGGTATTTTTAGGTTGACATCGTCCAGGGCCCGGACCTGCCGGTAATCCTTGGTAAGATGATCGATCTCAATAAGGTGTTCCATTCTGCTTCCTTTAACTGCGTTGTCGTTGCTGGTTTCCCGGACCTGCGGGGGCCGGGTCTGTCAAAATTTTGTTCGTCCCATTCCGGTGCTATGTGAAATATCGGGATCCTGAGAGGATGCACGGGCCTCGGTGAATATCGCGGCGATGCTTTTCATGCGGCGGCTCAGCATGCGGGTTTCACGATACGGATCGACATGGCGCGGACAGAGGCAAGTGTTTTGCTGTGGCGCCGGGACATACTGCATTGTGTGAACATATTCGCTCCCTTCTCTTTAATTCCCCAGAGGGGGTTATTTTACGGGTTTCAGGACGCCGATGGACATGGCGCGGATGCTGGCCAGCGTGCTGATGTGACGTTTGATGAGGTTTGAACAATACATGGTGTTATCCTTTCCTGTTTGAGTTTGTTTTGGCGCCGGGTCAGCGAGCGGGCTGGACGACGCGGATCGAGAGGCTGAGGTTACGTGCGTAACGGTTGAGTAATGATCTGTTCTTAAACATGGCGTTTCCTTTCAGGTTGTCTTGGTTATGCATACTGCTTTGCGATAAGTTCGCAGAGCTGATCTTTATTGATATTGAGCATTCTGGCCTGTCG
>CALMFL010000057.1 GCA_937862595.1 uncultured Fidelibacterota bacterium | reverse complement strand
AAGAAAAGAACCGATAAACCGGAAAAAAGAGCGAAAGCCTCCGAAGCCCGGGACGCAATGATTTCGTTACTCTTTCGCCCTGACGTCCTCCGGTATCAAAATCCACTTCGCTGTTTTATTTTTCCTCAATAATTCGTATACTTCCCCAAAACAGACAGGGTAGTCATGTTAGACCATTACATTCATGATATTCAGCCTTACCTTTTTCAGATAGGCAATTTCCAGCTGCGGTATTACGGCCTGATGTACGTGGTCGGGTTTGTGCTGTTCGCGTTCTGGATGCGGCGGCAGATCAAACGGAAGACCGTGGACCTGACGAACGATGAATTCGATTCCCTCTTCACCTGGCTGATCGTCGCGCTCCTCATCGGTGCGCGGCTGGGCTACGTCCTGTTCTACAATTTCGGGTATTACCTCCAGCATCCGGTCGAGATCATCTGGCCGTTCCAGGGCGGAAAGCTCGTCGGTTTTTCCGGGATGTCCTTTCACGGCGGGCTGCTCGGCTGCGTCCTGGGGGGATGGCTGTGGGCACGCAAAAACAAAAAGGATTTCTTTGCCGTCGGCGGGCATGTGGTGACCATTGCGCCTCTGGGGCTTTTCTTCGGGCGTTTGGGCAACTTCCTGAACGGCGAGCTCTGGGGCCGCATCTCCGACGTGAAATGGGCGATGTACTTCCCCGGCGAGGCCGGACTGGACCATTCGACGCCGCTGAACGTGATCCGGCAGTATATCAGCGCCGGCTATATTCACCCCCGGCATCCCTCGCAATTGTACGAAGCCCTGACCGAAGGCCTACTGCTGTTCCTGGTGATGCTCTGGCTGCACAAAAAGAACGCCCCGGGTTCTGTCCGCATCGGCGTTCTGCTGATCGGTTATGCCGCCGCGCGCACCTTCTGCGAATTTTTCCGCCAGCCCGACCCCCAGCTCGGTTTCCTTTTCGGCTGGGTGACCATGGGTCAGCTGCTGAGCTTCTTCCTGGTCCTGGGCGGCGCAGCGCTGATCATCTACCATTACGCCGTGGAAAAGAAAAAATTATCATAGCGACTCAAATTTTTTAAATGAAGGAGCAGAGGAATGAAATTTCTTAAAGTACTCGGCATGATCGTACTTGCCTTTATCGTCCTGTTTTTCGCCGTCGGCACCTTTTTACCCAAAACCGCCGTTCTGGAAAAGGACTACACGATCGCGGCGCCGGCGGGCCGGGTGCAGGACGCCGTCCTCGATCTCTACGACAGCCATCTCTGGCCGATCTGGAACACGGAAGACACCACGATCACCTTCACCCCCCTGCAGAGCGGGAACGGCTATCGCTGGGAAGGATCCAGCGTCGCTTTCGGCGAATGCGTTTACAGCGTGGGCGTGGACAACAGCATCTGGGACCATATTTCTTTCCGCGGCCAGGACATGGCCGAAACGCTCTGGCGCTTCGACGGGGACGATCCGGTAAAGCTCCGCATGACCTTTACGGTGAATGCCGGAAAGAACCTTGGCGCGCGCTGGACCAATCTTTTTCTGGGGACCATGATGGGGTCCGAGATCGATCACATTATCGCCGGCATCAAAGCCAAACTTGAGAACGACGGCCTGAAAAACTGACTGTTTTAATTTAAGCTCTGCACTCACCCGATCATCGATAAACCCGGACAAGCGAGAAAAGCATGAATAAAAAGATCTTCCTTTCCCGCCGTATTCCCGATGCGGGGATCCGCTTGCTGAAAGACTCCGGATTTGACCTTGATATGCACCAACAGGATGAACCGCTTCCGCCGGAAGCGCTGCGCGAAAAAGTGCGGGACGTACAGGGACTGATCTGCCTGCTGGACGATACGATCGACGCGGCATTGATCAATGCGGCACCGAAGCTCGAAGTTATCTCGAACATGGCCGTCGGCTATAACAACATCGATACCGGCTATGCGAAAAGCAGGGGCATTGCCGTATGCAATACGCCCGGCATCCTTACCCAAAGCACGGCCGAGCTTGCCTGGGCGCTTCTGTTCGCGATAAGCCGGCGCATTCCCGAAGCCGATACGTTTATGCGCGAAGGCCGCTTCAGCGGCTGGAAGCCGCTGCTCATGCTGGGCGGGGACATCTCGGGCCAGACCCTGGGCGTGATCGGCACCGGGCGCATCGGCACCGCCTTCGCCCTGATGTCCAAAGGCTTTAACATGCGCGTGCTTTACAGCGGCAAGCCCAATCCCGAACTGGACAAGGAATTGCATGCGGAAAACGTCGACCTTGAGACCCTGATCCGTGAGAGCGACTTTATCTCCCTGCATATTCCGCTTCGCAAAGAAAACCATCATCTCATCGGTAAAAAAGAATTCACCCTGATGAAGCCAACCGCCTATCTGATCAATACCGCCCGCGGCCCGGTCGTCGACGAGGCCGAACTTGTCCGCGTCCTGAAAGCGGGGCGCATTGCCGGCGCCGCCCTGGATGTCTATGAGAACGAGCCCGCCCTGACGCCCGGACTGACGGAGCTCGACAATGTGGTGCTTGCCCCCCATATCGGCTCGGCCACGGTGCCGGTCCGCAACCGCCTTGCCGTCATGGCCGTCGACAACTGCCTGAAAATCCTCCGCGGCGAAAGCTGCGAAAACCGCATCGTTTGACCGCACATCGCAAAGCGTTATATGAAAGTCGATTTGTCGATGCGTCGATAAAGTCGATAAAGTTGATGGGGTGATAAGTTGATAGGTTGATCTCCTGCGCCAAGGCTTCGGAGATTAAAATGAGTCGATGTCAAAAAGCAATGATTCCACTGACTAAACCGCTAAACCTCTAAACTTCTAAACCTCCTCCCCTCTTCTCTCCCCTTCGCTAAAGCTTCGGGGAGCATGCCCCCTCTCCTTTTCTCCTTTTCTCC
>CALMFL010000056.1 GCA_937862595.1 uncultured Fidelibacterota bacterium | reverse complement strand
AGGGCCCCAGGTTCTTCTCGATGGGTTCGGCATAACGCCCCGAGAAATCGGGGGCTGCCTTGGCGTAAATCGTTTCCGCCTGTATACCGTGCCTCTGCAGAATAGTTTGAATATAGGTTTCGCCGGCGCCGCCCATGGAATCGATCAAAGGTTTCAGTCCGGCATTCGCGATCGCGGCGAAATCGATCAGCTCATCGATATGATGATCATAATCGGAAACAATGTTGAGGCTGTCCGGCCGTTCGCCTTCCGTATAGCTGTGCGAAAGCAGGCTTTCCACTTTCAGGGTTTCTCCGGTCATAAAGGGTCCTCCGTAAGAACCCTTGAATTTGATCCCGTTATAGTGCGCCGGATTATGCGACGCAGTGATCATGACGCCTGCGCTCAGTTTATGTTTTCGGGTGTAATACGAGACGTAAGGTGTCGGCGTGATCCGGTCGGAAAGAAAGGCATTGATCTCTTCCTGTTTTAAAACGGAAGCAAATATTTCCGCGAAGTTACGGGAATCCCGGCGGCCGTCAAAACCCACGATGCAGGAAGGATGATCGGAGTTTTCCCTCAGATACCGTGCAAAGGCGTCTGCAGCGATCCCGACCGTATCCCCGTTGATCTCGGTATTGACGATACCCCGCCAGCCGTCCGTTCCGAAGCGAATGTCAGGCAGTCCGTATTTTATTATTCTCTCCGTCATATTTCCCGCAGCGTTTTATGTTCGAGGACAGCTTTTGCCGCGATGCGCCCGGCCGCTTCTCCCATTCCGGCGCAGGTCGGCATGATGCGAAGCGCCGCATGGGCTTCCCGGGTCGCGGACATGCAGCGTCCCGCCGCCAGAAGATTTTCCACCTCCCTGACGATTAGGGCGCGCTTGGGCATTTCGTAGTATTCTCCTTCAGGAATGTCTTCCATGACATCGTCTTCATCCTTTTGCCCGTGAATGTCGATCCCGTAACAGCCCCTGACCACGGCATCCTCAAATTTCCGGCAGGAACGGATATCCTCCCCCGTCATGACATAATCCCCGGTCACACGTCTTGTTTCGCGAACGCCGACCCGGTCCGCAACCTTGTCCAGTTCCGCCCTCTCAAATCCGGGCACGCCATTCTTCAAAAGCCGGACAATGTCGGCGATCTGCGAGCGTCCCTCGGTACAGGCTTTCTGCAGATCGGCCCTCCGGGTGCCGTCATATCCGAGCAGATTGACGCAGTTGAACGAGGCTTTTCCGGGTTCCGGCAGACTGCAGTAGAATACATAGTCCACCGCATCGGAAAGCCGGTCCTGTTTGTGCGCTTCCCGGACTTCGGAAAGATATCCCGCGACGGAGACAATGCGGGAGGGATCATACAGTTTGGACGACCAGGGAAAAAAATTGTTCGGTTCATCCCGGACATAGTTAAGCGCCCGGGCAAAATCCACATTTTTCATATGAAAAAAAACGGTCATCGCCTGCTGCTTTTTGCTGATCTCGCAGGGTGCATCCGCCAGACAGGCAAGCACAGCATCACCGCTTGCATCAATGAATTGTTCCGCCGCAATTCGGAGGATCTCCCCCTTGCGCAGAACGTCTATTCCGCTCAGCCGCACCGTATCGCGATGAACCTCAATGCAGGCGGCGTCCGTCATCAGCTTAACGCCCGCATCCTGTAACAGGTCCATAGCGACGTCCCGAAAGACGTCCGCTGAAAAGCCGTTGTCGATCATTCCCTTTCGCGCGCGCATCCCGTTCTTCAATTCCTCAAAAACTCCCGCTACCAGGGGCTTTCCCTTCACATGATGCGGCATGAAGGGCGAGACCAGCGCGCCGGTCGCCATGCCGCCGATATAGGGAAAAGATTCTATCAGCACAACCTTCAGGCCTTCCCGGGCAGCCCGCACGGCGGCGCAAATCCCGGCAATGCCGGCACCCACGATCGCGATATCGCTTTTGATCAATGCTGCCATCCTTCCCCTCTCATTGCCCGGACATACCATGAGGTCACGATCCTGGGCCGGGTGATCGCCGTGCCGGCCACCACCGCGAAAGCGCCACGTTCCAGGGCTCTGACGGCATGGTCGGGCGACGTGATGCGGCCTTCGGCGATCACGGGGATGCGCACGGAGGCCGTCAAAGATTCAATGAGCTCGAAATCCGGCCCTTTTCTCTGATCATTCCGGGTTTCGGGAGTATACCCGCTCAGGGTGGTGGACAGACAATCCGCTCCGGCGGCTTCGCAGGCCAGTCCCTCATCACGCGTGGAAATATCCGCCATGACCGGTTTGCCGGTAAGCTTTTTTATTTTCGCGATAAATTCGGGACCCGTCAGGCCGTCCCACGGCCGAAAAGTGCCGTCGACGGCGACCATGGCGCAGCCGATTTCGAAAAGCCGCAGGACTTCCTGTTCGTTTCGAGTGATCTTCACGGACCCGTCGTCAAATTTTGCTTTCGTGAGCCCGATAACTGGAAGACCGATTCGGGAAATGATGCGGATGGTCTTTTCGATCCCGCAGGAGCGGATGGCGGACGCGCCGCCCATTTCGGCCGCCCGGGCAAAAAGCGCGACGCCTTCGGGCGAGTCGAAAGGATCATTGTCTTCGGCCTGACAGGAAACGATCAGGCCGCCCTTGATCTTTGCAAAAAAATCATGTGCGTTC
>CALMFL010000055.1 GCA_937862595.1 uncultured Fidelibacterota bacterium | reverse complement strand
TCGTCTTCCTTGCGGACGAACAATCCGTCGCGAAGGAAGACCTCCTCGTGATTGGCGGTTAGTTTTCCTGTCATCTGGCCTGTCGGCCGGAGCGAATCGGTGACCAGTACGATCTTATGAATGGGTTTGACCCGCTGGAGCAGCTTGACGATCGCGGGATGGATATGATAGCCGTCCGCAATGATCTCGCAGGCGATGTTCGGATAGATCATGATGGCCCCGACCACACCGGGATCGCGGTGATGCAGTCGCCGCATCGCATTGAAAAAATGGGTGGAGTGCAGGATCCCCGACTTCACGCCTTCCATCATGTCCTCATAGGTCGCATTCGAATGCCCGGCAGCCATCACGATGCCGTGTTTGGCGCAGTACAGCGCCAGTTCATGCATGCCTTCAAGCTCGGGTGCGACCGTCATGATCGTAATATTTCCCCCGGACGCCTTGTAATAGGCTTCCATGCTTTCCATGTCCACGGGCTTCATGTACTTGGGATCCAGTGCGCCGTGTTTTTCGCGGGAAATAAAGGGACCCTCCAGGTTCATGCCGTAGATCTTGGCGCCTTCTTCCTTTCCCATCGCATCGCGGATGGCCTCGATGCACTGAATGAAGGTCTTGTCGTCCTGGGGATAAAGGGTCGGACAAAAGCCCGTGACACCGTAGTTGACGAGCGCCTTGGACATTTCAAGGATGGAATCGACGCTTGCCTCGGACGTATCGTAACCGTGAATTCCGTGAATATGCGTATCGATGAACCCGGGCGCGATATAGGCGCCGTTCACATAGATCATGGTCGTGTCTTTTGGCAGGTTCATTTTCTTCAGTTTGTCATTGCTTATCACATCGGCGATCTTATTATCCTCGATGATGACGGAAGTGTGGGGAACGATAGCGATGCCCGTGAACACGGTTCCATTGCGTAAGCAGATCGTCTTGCTCATGTCAGCCCTTTCTTTTACGCATAAAATGTAAGCTTTCGCATGCGATTATAAAAGAAAAATGCGGAGGATTTAACACGGCTTTGTGAGTTTCTACGGCTTCCGGTCCAGAA
Organism: uncultured Fidelibacterota bacterium; assembly: GCA_937862595.1. Classification (GTDB taxonomy): domain Bacteria; phylum Fidelibacterota; class Fidelibacteria; order Fidelibacterales; family Fidelibacteraceae; genus M50B103. The sequence continues at coordinate 2,004 of CALMFL010000055.1, read as the reverse complement.
GGAATTGTCTGAAAAGGGAAAGATCGGCGGGAAGTTTCACCGAATGCTTCGTTTTGTCGAGAACGGAGGCGAGACGTTCCGGCATGTCCGGACGGATGCCCAGCACGGCGTGGACGACGTCCCCGAACTTTGCGGGGTGTGCGGTCTCCGCAGTGATGCAGACGTCGTTCCCGTTTACGTCGTCATGGTAGCGCTGTGTTCCGCACATGCCCACGGCGCCGTGCGGGTCCGCAATGTAGCGGTAGCGTTCGTACACCGTTTTCATCATGGCGCGGGTCTCGTCATCACTGAAGGACCAGCCGGTCAGGTCCTGGCTCAAAAATCCGTGAGCGTATCCGTAAAGGTCTTCGATCCGTGCAAAATTACTGGGATTGCCCACATCCATGGCATTCGAGATCGTATGTTTCGTCGGCCGGGGCACAAATTGCCCGTTCCGGAGATAGCGGGGCAGGCTGTCGTTGCCGTTGCAGGCCGCGATAAAACGCTTGACCGGCAGTCCCATGCGTTTCGCAAGGAGCCCCGCAGTCAGGTTTCCCAGATTCCCGCTGGGGACGGAAAACACGGGCGCGTCCTCAACGCCCCGGCTTTTCAGTTGGGCGTAGGCGTTGAAATAATAAAAACTCTGGGGGATCAGGCGTGCGATATTGATGGAATTCGCCGACGTCAGCATCATGGTTTCGGATAAGGTTTTGTCAACAAATGCGCCCTTCACGAGATCCTGGCAGTCGTCAAAGGTCCCTTCGATCTCCAGCGCGGATATATTCCCGCCGAGGGTGGTCAGCTGCTGCTCCTGGATGGGACTGATCCTGCCCGAGGGATAGAGGAGCACGACGTCGATCCCCTCGACGCCGTAAAACCCGTTCGCCACGGCGGATCCGGTATCCCCGGACGTGGCGACAAGCACCGTGCACCGGGCATCCTCGCCCCGCATGAAGTGAGCCATCAGGCGCGCCATAAAACGGGCGCCGACATCCTTGAAGGCCATCGTGGGTCCGTGGAAAAGCTCCAGCACGTAGTGCGTGTCGTCCAGCTTCACCAAAGGGGTATTGAAGGTAAGCGTCTCGTCCACGATCGGGATGATCACGTTGGGCTCCAGGTCTTCTCCCAGAAGGGTCAGGGCGGCCGCCGTCGCGATCTCGCGGAAATTAAGGGTGTGGATATGCTCAAAAAAGCGCGGCGGCATCATCGGGATGTCTTCGGGCATGTAAAGCCCCCTGTCCCGGGGCAAGCCTTGAAGCACCGCGGTGCGGAGATCCACCGGATCGGTCTGATGTTGGGTGCTGAAGTATTTCATAGGGAGGCGGGGTGTCCTTTTTTATTTCACGGTGAAAAGATAGTGAATTTTTTTCAGAATAAAAACACTTGTGCGGGCGAAATGCGAACACACACGGGATTCTTGTTCGTATTTTCATCAGGATGTGTTATTATTATCATCGACATAACATGAACCTGGAAAAGGAGATGATCATGAAACAATTTTTGAAAGTTCTGGCAGCCGCAGCCGTGATCGGTATCGTAATGAGCTGTTCGACCGGCTACACGGCCTCGGAGGGGGATATCCTTGAAAAATATCTTGAACCCGAAAGTCTGCTTGTCCTTACCCAAAACCCGGATCCCGCGATCTGGATCATCGACGTCCGGCCCGGGGGCGCTTACGACAACGGCCATATCCCGACCGCAAAGAGCTTTCCCTCCGGAGAGATCATGGACCGCCTGGAGGAACTTCCCCAAACGCAGTACCTTATTTTTTACTGCGAGACCGGGGGACGCGCGCAAATGGTCATCGATAAACTGGAACCCCGGGGCTACACCCGTATGCTGAACTGGGGCGGTTACACCCGCTGGCCTTATGATCTGGTGACGGGTGACTAGTAACTGGTGACTAGTAACTGGTAACTGGTGACTAGTAACTGGTAACGGGTGACGGGTGACGGGTGACGGGTGACGGTTGACGGGTGACGGGTTGAAAGTATAGAGTAATGAGAAGGTGAAAAAAATATTTCG
>CALMFL010000054.1 GCA_937862595.1 uncultured Fidelibacterota bacterium | reverse complement strand
CAAACAAAATCCCATGTACCGCTATCTGGTCCTGCTGGTGGTCGTGACCACGGCGGGCCATCAGGCGTGGCGGACGCTCCTGAACAATTTCGCCGTCGATCAGATCGGGATCAGCGGATTGCAGATGGGTCTGATCCAGTCCCTCAGGGAAGTCCCGGGTTTTCTGACCTTTCTGGTCGTCTATGTCCTGCTGGTCTTTAAGGAACACCGCCTCTCCGCCTACTCGGTGATCCTTTTCGGTGCGGGACTTTTTATGACGGGACTTTTCCCCTCCTTTCAGGGACTGCTGTTCACGACCTTCATTATGTCCCTGGGTTTCCACTATTTTGACACCACGCGCCAGTCGCTGATCCTGCAGTATTTCAACAAACAGGAATCTCCGCTGGTGATGGCAAAGTGGCGGAGTCTCAGCGCGGTCGCGAACATTGTGATCGGCGCGCTGATCTGGGGGATATTTCGCTTTTCACAGCTGCCCGTGTCGGCGATGTATGCCGCACTGGGCGTTCTGGTCGTTGCCGCCGGCATTTATTCGCTGTTCAGGGACCCCTCCGACAAACACCTGCCGGCACAGCATAAAAAGATCGTTTTGCGAAAAAAATACTGGTTGTTTTATGCGCTGAGCTTTCTGAGCGGCGCCCGCCGGCAGATATTCGTGGTCTTCGCCGTCTTCATGCTGGTGGAAAAGTTCCATTTCGCCATCTGGGAAATATCGGCCCTGTTCATTCTGAACAACGTGATCACCTGGATCCTGAGCCCTTATATCGGGAAAGCCATCAACCGCTTCGGCGAGCGGAAAATGCTGACCCTCGAATATGCTTTCCTGATATTCGTATTTTTAGGTTATGCCGTGTTCGAACTCAAGGCGATCGCAGCGCTGCTGTATGTTCTGGATCATATTTTCTTTAATTTTACGATTGGCATCCATACCTTTTTCCAGAAAACGGCGGATCCCCGGGATATCGCTCCCTCGATGGCGGTCAGTTTTTCCATCAATCATATTGCGGCGGTCGTAATCCCCGCGCTGGGCGGGATGCTCTGGATGCTGAACTGGCGGATCCCTTTTGTGACCGGGGCGATCCTGGCGGGAATGTCCCTGCTTCTTGTCCAGTTCATTCGCTTGCCGGACAGCCTAGTGAAGAAAGTAAAAGAATAAGAACAAAATGATCAAAAAGGCAATAAAGTGCCAGAGGAATTTCCGTTTAGGTCTGCGCACGGGACGCAGGGGACGGAAATGAAGGCGCTTGTCGTCTTCCGGCTCCCGGATGATCCAGCGCGACCGGCGTATCGGTTGTGCCATGGTCGTTCCCTTGTTTTACCCGTAAAGTTCGCTGGAATTTCAATCGTTGTCAAGGAATTATTCACAAGCGGTCCGCGGGTAAGCGCAAAGGATAATTATACCCTGTAAACTATGCCAGAATTCAGACGATCGGCCTTCTGCTCCGGACGAAGAAAAAAATCGTTTGACATGAATTTATTATTGGTTATATTGCCAAATGACAAAATGAAAGGACAGGCAAGGTGAAACCTTTTGAAAAAAAACAGCAGGATGACATGTCGGCGGTCTTTAAGGCGCTGGCGCACCCGACCCGTCTCTGGATGGTTCGGGAACTGATGCAGAGCGAACGCTGCGTCTGCGAATTCGTCGAAGCGTCGCACCTTGATTTCTCAACCGTATCCAAGCACCTTTCCCTTCTGAAACAGGCGCACCTGATCGAAGATGACAAGCGCGGAAAAAACGTCTACTATCGTCTTCGCGCAGTATGCCTTGTCTCGATCGTCGGCTGTCTTGATGACCATTTGAAAACGCTTCAAGCTGAGAGAGCGGAGGACCGTTCATGAACATACAGGTTTTAGGCACCGGCTGCCCGAAATGCATTCAGCTGATGAAACAAACCGAACGGGCGGTGGCGGAACTGGGTCTCCCTGCCGAGGTCGGCAAGGTGTCGGAGATCGACGATATTCTCGCCTTCGGGATCATGATGATCCCGGCCCTGGCGATCGACGGGAAAATCAAACTTGTCGGGAACGTCCCGCCCTTGAATGAATTGAAGGAAATAATTAAGAAAGGATAAAAAATGAAATTCAGAACCCAACACCGCAGCATCCTGACGATCATCAGCCTTGCCCTGCTTCTGGGAATCGTCACCGTGTCCGCATCGTGTTCTTCCGGAGAAAAAAAGGAAGAGGCATCGGAGAAGGTCAGCCGCGCCGTCATCTCGGATGCGGCCGTAAAACTTCCCAGGATGGTGGATTTTAAATCGCCGACCTGCCCGCCCTGCCGCGCCATGGAGCCGATCCTGGCGGAGCTTTCCGTCGAGTACGCGCATGCCTTTGAGCTGGTGCTTATTGACGTCTCAAAACAGGAAAACCAGCAGATCGCTGCGCAAAACGCCATTCAGTACATCCCGACGCAACTGTTTTACGATGAGAACGGAAAACAGATCTTTCGCCATACGGGATATTACTCCAAGCAGGATATCCTGAACAAATGGAAAGAACTGGGATACGTCATGTCCCCGAAAGAATAAGGATCTGAAATTGCATTAAAGAAAACCGGGCGCCCGTTTTTATGACGGGCGCTTTGATTTATTTGGTATAAATATTTAGGCGCGTTCCATTGAGATGCGCAAGTCCGGTAACTTTCCCCTTTACGCGGATAAGAGCGCCTTGCTGGATTCCGGCGGCGGTGATAATGAAGGAGCGCCATTCCTGATCGTATAATGCGCGGAATCCCAGAGCCGTTTCACCGAAATACGCCAGATCCTCGACCTTGGCAAAGGGTCCGAACCCCGCGCCCTGAAGGACGATATTCCATCCGCCCTGCGCTTTGGCCGCCACCGCGATCGACGTTCCCCCTTCAGAACACACGATCTGCCGGACATCTTCGAAGGGGCCGCCGAGTGCGGCATTGTCGCTGAAAACATAGAAGGCGTTCACATCCAGATTCTGAGCGCCGGGCCGGCACGGTTTTGCGGCATAGACCACCTTGTCGGAAGGCAGGACGCAGAGCGCCTTGATCTCCTTTTGATCCGCCTGCATGTCCGTATCCTTATTGAACAGTTTCCAGGTCCCTGCCGAATCCTTGAACGAATAGTAGTAGCGGATATCGCCGCGGGCCCATTCATAAAAGGCAATGTCGCCGGGAACGAGACAGTCGCTCAGCTCATCCTTGAAGGTAAATTCTCCGCTTCCCCCGTAGGAATGATAAACGATCGCCCCGTAAGTCAGCTTATCCTTTAAAAACTGATCTAACAGGGTACGGCGATAGTGAATGCCGACATAGCCTCCGAACATCCGGAGGGTGCAGATGCTGTCAAGAGAGACGAAATCGTCCGGTTCCGTGTTTTTGTAAACGCGCTGGGAGAGAATAAGATCTTCTACGAAAACGTAATCCCTTCCGTCCTGTGAAAGTTCAAAGCCGGTACAGGGCGTATACAAGGATTCCCCCGCCAGAATGTTCTCCCGTTCATAAAGGTTTTCGTCGGCGAGGAATAGCAGGCGTTTGTCCTTTGTGCCGGAGCGTATCTTCTGAAGGGAGCGGAACGGACCGTAGCGCTTCTCACCTTCGTAAACCGTCCAATTGGTGTCCGTGCGGGCACCGAAGATCAGCACGGAGTCGTTGAAGGAATATTGCAGGCCGGTTACCTCGTCGAAGGGACCGAAAAGGGCATGGCCGGTACGGACAAAATAGTGTTTTTCGCCGGGGACCGCATATGCCGTCAGAAGGCCGTAACCGCTGCCGCCGGCGCAGATTTCCAGGATCGTTTCATCGGGAGAGATCTCAAGCGAGTAAGAAGGTCCGGGAGATTGAGCAAAGACAAAACAGCAGCAGGTCAATAAGAGTATTACCATCGGCTTCCGGCGGATCATGTTAACTCCTCAATTTTTTAATAGCGGTCACGGCAAAATTCGGCATAACATAAATAAAAATAACTGAACATGAAAATATAAAATGATACAAATACGATCACAGGCAAATCCGGAATGCGGCTTTCTGCGGGTCTTATCCCAGCACCGAAAAATCGGCGAAGAGAACAAAGATCAGAATGATCAGGGCCAGGAGTATGGCGCTGACGGGTTTTGCTAGTTTCCAGGGGGTCATGTCAACCGCTTTCACGTCGTGCTGAATGAATTCCGTTTCACGCGGCCGGGAAGCCCCCATGACCAACATGATCACGATGAGGTAGGCAAAGACCAGCCCCAAAAAGTGGTATTCGTGCATTTGTGCGACGATCCTGTTAAAAGGCGGAATAAAATAGCCGGTCGCAATGATCGCCAGTCCGCTGATCAGGCCGGCCTTGGCCGCACGGGCGGGAACGCGGCGGGTAAGCATTCCGGTCAGGACCACGGCGAATATCGGGATAAAATAGATCCCGTTCATTTTTTGCAGATAGCTGTAGATGCTTCCGGTGCCGGCAAGCAGGGGCGCAACGATCATGGCAAAGACGGACAGAACGATCCCCACGATCCTGCCGGACCTTACCACCTGCTTTTCGCTTGCGTCCGGACGGATCCTGGCTTTGTAAATATCCAGGCTGAAAAGCGTACAGGTGCTGTTCAGCGCAGAGTTGAAGCTCGAAAGAATGGCGCCCAGCATCGCGGCGGCAAAGAATCCGGCCAGCGGCGTGGGAAGCACGCTGTTGACCAGCATCCCGTAGGCGTGATCGGCCTTGATGTTCCGGCCGGCAAAAAGCGCAAAGGCAATGATGCCGGGAAGCACCAGATACAGCGGCCCGAGAAGTTTCAGTCCCCCCGTGAGCAGTACGCCCTTTTGGCCCTCGGCAAGGCTTTTCGCCCCGAAGGTGCGCTGAATGATCTGCTGATTGGTCGTCCAGTAAAAAAAGTTCAGGAGCATGACCCCGGAAAAAACGGTGGAAAAGGGTACGGAGGACCCGCTTCCGCCGATGGAGTTCATGTGATCGGGAGCGAGTTCCGATAAACGCGAAACGCCCTGGATGAAATTGCCGTTCCCCAGCATTTTAAAAGCGAAGAAGGTGATCAGAAAACCGCCCGTCAGCAAACCGATCCCGTTGAGGGTGTCGGATACGGCAACGGTGCGCAGTCCCCCCGTCAGGGCGTAAAGGGATCCGATGATCCCCACCGCCGTCACGATCAGGATCAGCAGCGTGGTGTCCGATTGAATTCCGGTAAGGGCATGGAGGTCCAGGATGCCGATCAGGCCCAACGCCCCGGTATAAAGAATAATGGGCAGGAGTATCAGGGCATAGGCGGAAAGAAAGATGATATTCGCGATCAGGCGCGTTCCGCTGTCGAAACGGATATTGAGGTATTCCGGAACCGTCGTGACGCCGCTTTTCAGGAAACGCGGAAGGAAGAACAAAGCCATGGCCAGCAAGGCGATCACGGCGCCGACCTCCCAAACCATGACGGAGAATCCGTCCGCAAATGCCGAGCCGTTCAGGCCGACCATTTGCTCCGTGGAAAGGTTGGTCAACAAAAGCGATCCCGCGATCAGGGGGAAAGAAAGATTTCTGCCGGCAAGAAAATAGCCGTTCTGGGAATGCATGTCCTGACGCCGCGTGAACCACCAGGTGAGAAAGGCGACCAGGAGGGTAAAGAATAAAAATGAGATCAGCATGAACGCGTTCATATGCGGCCCTTTCGGAAAGTTTTAATGATCAGCAAATTTATTTTTGTCAAAAACCAAATAAAAGGGAAAAATCACACGCCTGTCCGGCGGCATAAAAAAACACCCGCAGTTTGTGCGGGTGCTGAACGGACGGTCCGTTTATTCTTCCCCGGATTTGATGGATTTGATCAGGAGCGGGGGAGGACTTGGCTTAAAGACCCTTCTGATGAGGGGGAGAAAGCCGCTTTCCGTTTTCTCGATCTCGGCTTCGGCCTCTTTGAGAACACCCGCCCACATCGTGGCAAAGCCCGGGTGTTTTTCGAACATGATATGGATGGCCTTGTCGTAGACATACAGCACATGCAGTTTATCCCGGCCGGGTTTTTCCTTCAGGACGGACACCGTGGATTTCAGATTGTCGATCGTTCTGCGCTGATCGAGAAGTTCCTTCTGAACGGCTTCCGTGCCCTTAGCCGAAATGTTCATCTGCGTATTGAGATGGTTTTTCAGATGTTCGTTCTCCTCCACGTAGGATTTGATCAGCATCTTGTTCCGGATGCGTGCCTGGATCCAGACCACGATGCATAAAAGCAGACCGACGGCCAATCCGATCATTAAAGAGGAAAAAGAAAATGATAAATTATCCATGCCGCATCCCTTCAATTATAATAATTCGTATGAATGTACGACGGATTGGTAAATAATGTCAAGGCAGAACATGAAAAACAGCAGAGGAAAGGGGCGGAACGCCGGGTGTCATTTGCCGGTGAAAAGATGTTTGTACCAGATGTACATGCTCTCGATCTGTCCCGCGATATGGGTGTTGTTCTTCAGCTTTCCTCCGTGGAGATAGCCTGCCCGGGCAAAGGTGATGTTCATTCCCGGCGAGGCGGCCCGCGCGATCGTAAAGAGCGTGAGGTAGCCCTGAACCCCCATTTCCTTTTCCATATGCAGGAGCAGGTGAGCCGCAAGGCCGTAGCCCCGGTGTCCCGGCAGCGTGGCGAAATCGGTCATTTCGGCGTGCAGGGCTTCCCGGCTCTTTTCTGCGGACGCAAGAGCGATAAGCTTGCCGGCGCTTTCGATGCCGAAATAGTCGACGTCCGACCGCATCGTTTTCAGCAAATAGGCGGGATCATGGATTGGGAAGGGATAGGAGGAAAACACGCTTCGGTAAATCCCGGCCATAGCTTCAAGATCGTCTTCCCGGCATGTGCGCACGGTAAAGCGCGTTGTGTTCAGGGGCTTAATCCTGCTGTGCCGTTTCTGCAGGGCCAGGGCCTTGTTCATCCTGTACGTCTGATGTGCCGATTCGTTCTTTCTTTCTTCACTCAAAAAATATCCAAGGAACATCCCTTTCTCGCTTCCCTGATAAAAAGCCGGGATTTCCGCTTCCAAGACGAAACCGGCCTTGAAAAAGGGCGGCGTTTGCGATTCCGGAAGCTTAGCAAAGATCTTGCCGTAACCGTTCTCCCTTGCCAGGCCGATGAGCCTGTCCGGAAGCGTCGCCAATCCTTCGGATGCGGCACGGATAAGATAGATGCGCTTATTGAAGGAGCCATGCTGGATCCTGGAACCGCAGGAGAGGGTCTCGACACGGTCGAAAGAAGTTGATTTCATAGGGTCCCTTTATTTGCGGCGATGATAGCGTGCATTGTTCTCGGGGACCAGCGAGATGGTTTTATCGTAATCGGCGAGCAGCTTTTCGATCCCGACGGCTTTGTATTCTTCGGCGTCATCCAGGTGCAGGGTAAGATTGCAATCCTCGCAGTTCCTGTCGCAGAAGGCCGGTTCGTAGGAATCGGGTTCCCGGTAAGTCGAGATCACGCCCTCATAGTTCCTTAGTACGACCTTGTTGGTGGACCATGAGATCAGATAATTGGGCATGACCGGGATCTTGCCGCCGCCGCCGGGGGCATCGATCACATAGGTCGGGACACAGAACCCGCTCGTATGGCCGATCAGGCTTTCCAGTATTTCAATTCCTTTCCCGACCGGGGTCCGGAAATGACTGAGTCCTTCGGAAAGATCGCATTGATAAAGATAATAAGGCCGGACGCGATTATAGGCCAGTTTGTGGACCAGGGATTTCATGATGCGGGGGCAGTCGTTCACTCCGGCAAGCAGTACGGACTGGTTGCCCAGAGGAATGCCGGCGTCCGCAAGTTTTTTCAGCGCCGCCCGGGAGGAAGCCGTGATCTCGCGCGGATGATTGAAATGGCTGTTGATCCAAACCGGATGATGTTTCTTCAGCATCTCAACCAATTCGTCCGTGATACGATAGGGGAGGACCACCGGGGTACGGGTCCCGATGCGGATGATCTCAACGTGCGGGATCTTGCGCAGTTCGGTCAGGATCCAGTCCAGGTACTCATCAGAGAGCAGAAAAGGGTCGCCGCCGCTGAGCAGAACGTCCCGGATGCGGGGCGTGTTGCGGATATAGTCGAGCCCTTCGATCACCTGGGCCTTTCCGGGAATGCTGTCCTTGTCCCCGACCCGCCGTTTTCGCGTGCAGTGACGGCAGTACATGGCGCAGGTATTACTGACGAGAAAGAGGACCCTGTCGGGATAGCGGTGCGTGATACAGGGGACAGGACTGTCCCTTTCCTCACCCAGAGGGTCGGCCATGTCGGTTTTCAAGACCCGGAGTTCATCGATCACGGGGAAGCTCTGCCGGAAGATGGGATCATTTTTCAGATCGTCGGTATTGATCAGGGAAAGATAATAGGGCGTGATGGACATCGGGAATTTTGAGGTGATCTTCGCGTACTGCTCCCGGATATCGTCCGGCAGCTGAATGTCCAGCAGTTTTTCAACGGTTTCCAAATTGCGGACGCTGTGCCGGACTTGCCATTTCCAGTCATGCCAGTTACTGCGGGTCCCGCCCTCTATTTCATCGTAAATATGTTTTTGCTGTTCTGAGATCATGTTTTTCCTCCGCCGGCGGTATTTAGGGTTGCATCCAGGTTTCGGCCTCCATCAGGGCCGCGATATGTTCCAGGGATTCGGTCATGGCCTTGTGTTCCGTTTCACTCATCCCGGACAAGGAAGCGGAAAGCCTGTCCTGAAGCAGGACCGGGGTTTTCTGCAGGATCGCATGACCTTCGGGCGTGACTTCCAGAAATACTTTCCGCCGGTCCAGCGATGAACGCCGGCGTTCCACGTAATGCTTTGCTTCCAGACGGTCTGCGATGCCGTTGACCGTGCTTTCGCTCAGGTTGACCGCTTTGGCCAGATCCTTCAGGATCATATTCTTTGACTTTGCCATGATATCAAGGCATAGCCATTGCGGCGTCGTCAGTCCGAACTCGGTGTTCAGCTTCCGCGAATAAACATCGACCGCGCGCATGATCCGGCGTAGCGAGCTTAGAATACCTTGTTCAGGGTCCCGGTTTTGTTCTGCCATACGTTTTTCTTTCCTTTTAGATAATTTCAACACGAATCATTCGTATAAGAAGATAATTCATGTTGCAGAGAATATCAAGGATTCCTTTGATTTTTTCGAATATGCTTTTTATTTTGCGGCAATGGTTTTTAATGCAAAAAAGAAGGAAAGGACTGATCATGCGCTTATGGTCGATTCATCCGAAATATCTTGATGCAAAGGGACTGGTCGCCCTGTGGCGGGAAGCCCTTCTGGCAAAACATGTCCTGGAAGGGAAGACGAAAGGATACCGGCAGCACCCGCAGCTGAAGCGTTTCAAGCAATCCCCGGATCCCGTTCAGCGGATCAATGAATACCTGTCGTATGTATTTCTGGAAGCCGAGGCGCGCGGGTACCGTTTCAACAGGGAAAAGATCGAGTGGAATTTTACATCCGGCAGAATACCCGTCGCACGGGGACAGATCGACTATGAAATGGATCATCTCAGACACAAGCTCAAGATCCGGGACCCGCAGAAGCTCCGGGAATCGGAATCTCTCGCAGTTCCCGAATTGCACCCCGTGTTTTTTGCCGTGGACGGCGGCGTGGAAGACTGGGAGATCCTCCCGGAATAGATCATTCTTCAGAACTATGGATCGATTCCCTACTTCCCCGGATACGATAACTCATGCATCCGACTTAATCGTTTAATATTTTTCTTGACAAGCGAAGATTTAATTCCTATGTTATAAACAATAATCGGAACGATTATTAATAATAGAGGTAAGACGTGCAGACATACCGGAACACAAAACAGCGGACAAGGATACTGGAAGTCCTGAGGTCAACGGATACTCATCCGACGGCCGCGTGGGTGTATGACCGCTTAAAGTTCGAATTCCCCTCCCTGAGCCTTGGGACGGTATACCGCAATCTGACGATCCTGGAGGAACAGGGGAGCGTGGTCCGGATCGCCTCCGGCAGCACCTTCGATCGCTACGACGCCGTCGTCACCCCGCATACTCATTTCAGGTGCCTCATGTGCGGAGGCTTATATGACACGAAAGATCTGAGTCAGGACGCCTTTTCTTACCCGGAAAAAACGGCTTCCGGTCATCAGATAACAAAAATGGTCCTGGAATTTCACGGAACCTGCGCCCCCTGTCTGGAAAAACGACCCGAAAGCGTCGAAATGGAAAGGTGAGGCATAACGGCTTTTGCTTTGAGAGATGTTATTTGAAGAGAGATCGATAGCGTGCGGGAAAAACTCCTGCGATGAGAAAGAAGGGAACACGAGAGACAACCCCGTGGCATCATCGTTACCGGATCCGGTAACGATGATCCTGCGGAAAACCGAAAAAGGAACAAAAATGGAAGAGCAAGTAAAAGAAACGTATTCGATGCCCTTGATCGGCGATGATGCGCCGGCGTTTGAAGCGGTTACCACCCAGGGAAAAATAAAATTTCCCGGAGATTACAGCGGGAAATGGGTTATTCTTTTCAGTCACCCGGCAGATTTTACCCCGGTATGCACCACCGAGTTCATGACCTTTGCCAGCATGCAGAAAGATTTTAAAAATCTGAATACCGAACTGATCGGCCTTTCTATTGACAGTCTGTACGCCCACATTGCCTGGCTTCGCACGATCAATGAAAAGATCGAATACAAGGGCATGAAAAACGTGGAGGTGACCTTCCCTGTCATTGAAGACATCAAGATGGACGTCGCCAAGAAATACGGGATGCTGCAGCCGAATGCTTCCAGCACACAGGCGGTGCGTGCCGTATTTATCATTGACCCGAAAGCCAAAGTGCGTGCGGTTCTCTATTATCCGCTTTCGGCCGGACGAAACATGGATGAGATCAAGCGCCTGATCCTGGCTTTGCAGAAAGCCGACAAAGACGGCGTGGCAACCCCGGCCAACTGGCAGCCCGGCGATGACGTGATCATCCCGACACCCGGCTCCTGCGGCGCGGCGAAAGAACGCGTCGAGAGCAAGGAAGAAGGAAAATACTGCCTGGATTGGTTCCTGTGCCTGAAGAAAGACAAAGCATAACAGTATAAACTTTCGAAATAATGAAAAAGGCGATTGGGGTCGATCGCCTTTTTCATTTTATAATAAAACTTTGACTTCGATTTCAAAAAAACTATTTTTAATGGAAATCGTATATGAGCTTTAAAAACCTAAGGAACGCTTACTAATGGAAAAAGATAAAACACCTTTGAGTAACAATTGGTTCAGAAGTGTGGCAAACGGCTTTTTCGCTTATTCTCTGGCATTTTTTGTCTATATGGTTCCGGGATTTATCGTCTCGGTTAAAATGGGCTTTACCCTTGGTCCTCAAAGCAATGACCCCGGCGCCATAAGCGCCGAGATCAGCCAGACGATCTCTAAAATGTATTCCGGCATTTTTTGTCTATATGGTTCCGGGATTTATCGTCTCGGTTAAAATGGGCTTT
>CALMFL010000053.1 GCA_937862595.1 uncultured Fidelibacterota bacterium | reverse complement strand
TTTGACGCTAATATATTGATATAACCACCTATAATACAAACGTTTTTTAAGATTATTTACGAAACGTGACCCTATGCGCATATTAAGTAAGCTGTTTTATTTTGTCAGGCTGATGATTTATTCCGCCCGGTATCCCTCAAGTTGATCCTCAAAGACCTTTATCTTGCTGATGTACGCAAAACCAAATGCAAGGTTCAGGAGGCTCGCCAGGTGCATCTCTTCATTGATCGAGCCGGTCCCGTCGGCAGGAATGAAAACCCGGTAGTCCCGGTAATAAGCATCCCTGGCCGTTGATTCGCAGCACATATTGGTCATGATCCCGGAAATTACCACATCTTCAATTTTAAGACAGCGAAGAACGGTTTCAAGATCCGTATTGTAAAAGGCGGAATATCGATGTTTGAGAATAACCTTTTCATGAAGGAGCGGGACCAGGTCCGGGTGTATCTCGCTTTCCTGTGTCCCTTCAATGCATTTGCCCTGCCACCACCATCCCATAATTCCGGTATCAAGATCATCGGGATGGTGAACATGCCGGGTAAAGATGACGGGGCGCCCGGCCTTTCGAAAGGAAGCTATAAGGTGTTTTATGCCGGGCAGTATCGCTGTTCCTCCGCAGGTGAAGGTAGGCGATCCCGGATCAAGAAAAAAATTCTGCATATCCACAACAAGCAATATGCTGGCGTTCACATTGAGCTTCATTGGATGCTGGTTGAAATCCCGGATATTTTCTAACCAAAGATCCGCTTTGGTCCCAATATTCTCAGTATCTGAATAAGGTTTCACATAGGCTCCTTTGGGGTATTTCCCCGTTTTGATTAAAGGACGTCCTTTTCTCCTGCTATATGATCTGCAGTGATTTCCCTCAGATGAATTCTCCTAACTCCGCTCAAAGCATATTCAGCAAAGCGCGTGCGGCTTCTTCGGGTCCTTTTTGCTCGTATCCCGCAATGCCCAGACGTGTCCGCAGCTGGCCCGTAAAGATCTTCTGTGCGAAGAACGCCTCGAAGAATTTTGCCGCAATGCCCTCATGCAGATCCCGGTACTGGGCGGGACCGAAAATATTCGCAAAGTAACTGTGGACCAGGCCGGTGGCGGTCGTGGTGCCTTTGCTCATGGCAGTGCCTTCCCGGAAGACCCGCAGTGCCGCGTCCGGCGTGCCAAGCTGCTCGATAAGGGGATGATCCTCATCGACCTCGTCATAATTGTTCGCATACAGGACCAGGTCCACGGAATTGCCTCTCATGACCTCTTCGTAGGTGGTGACCGGCAGAATGATCCGGGAATTGACGCGTCCGGGATTCATGATGATCGAACGGTCCAGCTGCCCGAAGGCATATCCGGGCTGAAGGTCATCCAGGCGGACGAAAGCGCCGACCTCCGTACCGTAAGCCCTCACCTTCCCTTCCGGATCAAGGTCGAGCGAACCCATATCGTCGGCGATAATGCTCATCTCGCGGATCTGCGCGCCGCCGATGATACGGAAGGCTTCAAGCGTTTCGGACTTTCCCGTACCGCTGTCGCCGATGATCAGGACGCAGCGTTCCTTGCCTGCATGCGTCAGGATCCGTACCATGGCGCCGTGAAAGGGCATGTTGCCTCGCTGCATCATCCTGATGTTGTGAAGGGTCAGGACCATTTTTTTAATATACCCGAAATAGCTGAACGCATCGTCGTTCGGACAGGCGCCTACCAGAATATTTTCCCCGGCATCGTCGTAAAACACGGTCGGCATGGGCGCAAGACCGTTCAGTGCCGTTCCCGGGACACCGTAAAGATAGACCGCATCCACCGGGCGTTCCAGAAAGGCGTCATCCGCAAGCTCAAAAAGATTGCAGAGGGAAAATCCAAGTTCGTAGAATTTTTCGTGCACGTAGACCAGGATCAGCAGGGGACCGACTTTTGCGGGATAGCACAGCCATTCTTCGGGATCGGGCTCAACAAGATCCAGGGGATTGCGTTCAATGCGTTCAAATTTCCCGCTGCGCTTGTTCATGGGCGGGTCGAGCAGCAGCGGCGGATACAGCAGAAGCTGACGAATTACCGGTATATCCCGAAGTTTGGCATGATAGCTTCCGGGCAGGCGGAGGTCCCTGGGCAGCGCAATGACGGCCAGTTCCGCTCCGGCATGCACCTGCCGGTAGATGCTGGGATGGTGTCCCGTGATATGTTCTTCAATGTCCCGGTATGTCTGCCGCACCAGATGCATGAGGGTTTCGATCGTCGCGTCAAAGGTACGGTACGGCCGTTTGTCGAGCCGCTCCATATCCGAATCGCAAACAATAAAACGTTCGAAGGTGCGCCAGTAATTATACAATCCTTCAACAAAAGCGAGCAGGGACCCCGGATCCCCGGCCAT
>CALMFL010000052.1 GCA_937862595.1 uncultured Fidelibacterota bacterium | reverse complement strand
GCATGCATGACGGCGCGCCGGAGATCGTCCCCCGTGCACTGCCGTTTTCCGACGTGGTCCCCGCTCTCGTAGGGTTCCTTCAGCCAGGCGGTCTGGCTGCCGAGGGCACCGTCGACAAAGATCTTGGTCCCCAGGAAACGCAGCCAGGGCCCCCCGTTCCCGGCGCGCAGTCCCTTTTGATCCGTTTTTTCCCTGTCGCTGTCGTAAATATAGACGCCCAAACGCAGTCCCCGGTTGTGCTCGTACTGATACAGCGAAAGATAGCGTTCATAATCCTCGCCATGCTCCATGGTGTGGACAGAGGTAATGCCGTGCCGGTAAAAGTCCCTGAAATAGCTGCCGGGATCGCTGAAGATGCCGGAAGGCAGCGCTTTCAGCAGCGGATCGATGAGCACATGCAGTCCTTCTTCGCGGATCAGGCCGTTCAGTTGTCCGTCCGCATCCCGCTGGACGTATCCCTTCCTGATCATGTTAAGAACGTCATTAAAATCAAAGAGATCGATCACCGCATCGTTGACCCAGGCGGTATGGAAATCCTTGCTGAACAGGACCGCCTTGGTGCCGTCCGGCAGGAATTCCAGATCCCGCCGGTGCGGGAAGCGCCCTTCTTTCCATGCATTCTGGTTCCATCCGCCGCCGATGAACCATTCGCTGTCCCCCGCCGTATCGCGGATATGGGCGCAGGTCTCCGCAAGCGAGGCAAATCCGCCCAGATAGATCTGGTCCCGGCGGCGGGACCATTCGGTCAGATGCAGGTGCGTATCCGTAAATCCGGGGAAAACGATCCGACCGCCGGCGTTGATCTTCTCAATGTCGCCGAAAATGTGGGTCGACAGCCCGGATTCATCGCCGATATAGCGGATCACACCCCCCTCGATCACGAGCGCGGTGGCGTTCTGCAGACCCTGCAGTCCGTAGATCCTGGCATTGTGGATGCAAAGTGACTGAGCCATACCCGAAAATAAAAAAAATCATGTGATTATTGTATTACTTTTTATAATTTTGCCAAATAAATCAGGGGCCTTTATGAAACGTCTTGCTTTGCTTCTCCTCCTCCCGCTGTTTTTCCTGAGTTCCTGCTCCCTATCTCCGGAACCGCTGATCGGGATCACGATGGCCTATTGGGAAGGTAAATACAGCATTGACAAAAGCTACGTGGATGCGATCCGGGACAACGGCGGCCGCGTAAGGATCATTCCCTGCAGCGAGGACGAATCGCTGCTGCGGCGTGAATTGAAAGAGCTGGACGGGATCGTCTTTATCGGCGGCCGGGACTACTTTCCCGAATGGTACGGAAAAGAAATGCATGCCAGCATGACCCTGATGGACAGCCACCGCGCACGTTTCGACAGTCTTTTCATGCACCTGGCGCTGGAAAGCGGGAAACCCGTCCTGGGCATCTGTGCGGGCGAACAGCTGATGAACATCGCGACGGGTGGAAAACTGATCCGGGACATTCCGGGCCATCGCGGTGTCGAACACGGCATCACCATCGTTCCCGGTTCCCGCATGGCCTTGCTTTACGGGACGGAAATGACCGTGAATTCCTGGCATCACCAGTGCGTTGAAGCCCCCTTCCTTCATCCCGATTTTCAGGTTACGGCCTGGTCGGCGGACAGCATCGTGGAGGCGATCGAGCACCGGGGCGATCAATGGATCATGGGGACCCAGTTCCATCCCGAGAAATTCCCCCGTGCCGAGCGCGATAAATTCTTTAAGCTCTTCCTCCGGGAAACCAAAAGATAATGCGTGTCGTCCCCCTTGCCAGCGGCAGCAAAGGCAACAGTTATTACGTCAGCTCCGGCGGGTCGTCCATTCTCATCGACGCCGGCCTCACGGCAAAGGAGCTGACCCGCAGACTGCTTCTTTCCGGCATTGACCCCCTCACGATCAATGCCCTCTTCATCACCCACGAGCATATCGACCATATCCGCGGCGCCCGGGTTTTTTCACGGCAATACCGTATCCCGGTCTTCATGAACCGGGGCTGCCTCAGTGCCGCAAATGAACGTTATGAGCTGGACGACCTGCCGGACATCCGTTTATTTGAAACGGGGTTATCGTTTGATTTTCAGGACTTTATGATACACCCTCTCAGCATCAGCCATGACACGGTCGATCCGGTCTGCTTTGCGATCGAGGACGGAAAGAACACCCTGGGGATCGTGACCGATCTGGGAAAAGTGACGACCCTGGTCCATACCCGGGCGATGCGCTTTGATGCGATGGTCCTGGAATCCAACCACGACCTCATGCTCCTGAAAACCAACCCCCGCTATCCCGAACATGTCAAACAGCGCATCCGTTCGAACCGCGGACACTTGTCCAACGAGCAGGCGGCGTCCTTTGCGCGGGATGTCATTCTCCGGGGGAAGCTCCGCCACCTTCTGCTCGCCCATCTCAGCGAACAGAACAACACCGAGGAGCTCAGCGCTTCAACCTTCCTGCACGCCTTTTCCGAAGACAGGATCGATCTCCCCTTCTCCTTCGCGAAGCAGTACGTCCCCGTCTGCGGCATTGAACTTTGACGAGATCATGATCGCCGGACAAATCCTCCGCCGCTTCACACAAAGGTTGTATAATCCCGATATTTTTTTTAGATTCCGACAGAAAACGAGGAGAACCGATCGTGAAACGCAAGCACATTCTGATGATGGCCGTCCTGTTCCTGCTGACATCCTGCAGCGTTAAGGACTGGCAGGAATACCGCCGGGTGATGAAGACGGGCAACCCGCGCCTGATTTCCCGTTATATCAACGAGACGGCTCAGGAACCCTACCGGGACCGGGCGTCCGCGAAACTGGAAAAGCTCTATTTTAAACGAACGAACGATGAAGCGTCCTGCATACGCTATCTTGCCAACTATCCGGAGGGAAACTACGTGGAACAGACCAAAGAAAAACTCGAGAAATTCGCTTTTGAACGCGCCCGGCAAAGCGTTTTTGCCGCCACCGACTATATCCGGACCTATCCGGAAGGGAAATACCGCAAGGATCCCGTGATCCTCGAAGGAGAAAAAAACGTAAAGGTCCTGATCAAGCCACTGAGTCCCGCCGCGATCGACAGCCTGCTTGAAAAGGTGGCATCCACGCCCGCGGAGCCGGTCAAAGCGAACGAATACGCCCTGATCGAGACCCGCTACGGCACGATGAAAATGCGGTTTTTCCCGGAAAAGGCGCCGAACCACTGCGCCAATTTCAAGCGGCTTGCCAAAAGCGGCTATTATGACGGCGTCAGCTTCCACCGGGTGATACCCGGATTCATGATCCAGGGCGGGGACATCAACAGCCGCGACGGAGACCGTTCCACCGA
>CALMFL010000051.1 GCA_937862595.1 uncultured Fidelibacterota bacterium | reverse complement strand
CATCGATTATTACCATCTTGATACGGACCACGGGATCATTATTATCGATATCAAAAAAGGAAAAGCCGGCGACAAGGCCGGACTGAAGGTCGGGGATATTATTCTTTCGATCAACGACCAGGAAGTAAGACGCAATCAGGATGTGATCGAGATCATCAACACGTCCTATTTGAAGATCGGCGACACCATCAAGGCGCTGATCAACCGGGACGGCAGTGAATTCTCCGTGGAGATCCCGCTGATAAAATAAGCTATTTGGCCATCAGTTCCAGGATCTTTTCCGGGATATCCGTATTGTCATAATAGCCGTTGAACCGTTCCGCTCCCACGCCAAACGCCCTGACGGGCAGCGGGATCGCGGTATGGGAAAAGGTCGTCCATCCGATACCGGCCTTTCTTGAAAGCATCCGGCTCACCGACATCATGAAGGGGTCATACCCCCCGTAGAGAATATATTCATAGGGG
The DNA here is from genome assembly GCA_937862595.1 of uncultured Fidelibacterota bacterium. Taxonomy (GTDB): domain Bacteria; phylum Fidelibacterota; class Fidelibacteria; order Fidelibacterales; family Fidelibacteraceae; genus M50B103. The sequence goes on along the minus strand of CALMFL010000051.1, from coordinate 2,105 downwards.
TTTTTCCAGTTTAATTTTTCAAAGGATTTCAGATAGGCCGTCTGAAGCTCGCTGCGTTCATATTCGTTCAATCCGAGCCCTTTGCTCTCATCTCCGATCCCGGTTTGTTTTTCCGCAAAATCGAACGCCCATGTTGAGTGGGCCTTAACATGGTCTTCGCCGTACTGTTCGATCATCATGGCGCGGCTGTCGCTGAATTCCCGGGTCAATTCGGTAAATGACCCCGTCTGCCATTTCAGCTTGCTCAGGTCGATATTGTCATCTCCGTACGAAGTCCCCATGGTCATGCCGCCGGTCTCATGGTCCGCGGTGATCACGATCAGGGTATTCTTGCGGTGTTTGTTATAAAATTCAAGCGCCACCTTGATCGCGTCGTCAAAGGCCAGGGTCTCGAGAATGCTTGTCTTGGCGTCGTTTGCGTGACAGGCCCAGTCGATCTTTCCGCCTTCGAACATGATGAAAAATCCCTCCGGCCCTTCCAGCATGGCGACAGCCTTCTGCAGAACAGCGTCCTGTGTAATGGATCCTTCATCCAGGTCGATCGCATAGGGCATCGCATATTCGTCATTTGAATCCGGATGAATGAAAACGACCCTTCCCGCACCGGGTTCCAGATAGCGGAAAGCCGTGGCGTTGTTCACGAACACGAACCCGTTCTGTTTGATCAGGTCGACGATATCCTGTTCGCTGTCTCCTTTCGGATCTTTCTTTTTACGGAAATCCCCGCCGGCAAAAAAATCAAAATCCGAATAGGCCAGCTGGGCCGCGATCTCATAGTAATTGCTTCGGCTCGGCTGGTGGGCGTAAAATACGGCAGGGGTCGCATGGTCGATATCCACGGTGGTGACGATCCCGACCTTCATCCCCCGCTCCTTGGCCGTTTCCGCCAGGGTCTTCAGCGGATAGCGGTGTTCCGCATCCATGCTGACCGTACCGTTGGACGTCTTGTACCCGGTCGCCAGCGCGGTTCCTGCGGCACCTGAATCGGTAATGTGTTTTGACGCCGAATAGCTGGCGGCGTAACCCGTCGCCGGGGCGAGGTTCATGGCGAGCGGAATGATCCCGGATTTATTTTCCATGGCTGCGAGATAGCGTTCGGCGGAACTGATCTGGGCATGCCCCATGCCGTCCCCGATAAAATAAAAAATATAGCGCGCTTCCTGTTTTCCGCATGCGCCCAGAAGGACAAGCGTAACGATCAGAATGAAATATCTCCATTTCCGCAGCATACATGGACTCCTGTCAAGCTTGAGGTTGAAATTCCTTCAATTATACTTATACGGCGGAAAAGTAACAAATAATTTCTCCCCGATCACCAATTAAATCGGGCGATATTATTTCCGTTTCACGGCATTTTTAATTTTTATAAGGTCAATAAATTTTATACCTTTACCGGGAGAAACGAATCGCCATGTTCGAAACCTGGAACGAAATTAAAAAATACCGCGAGGCGCAGGGCATTTCCCTTGAGACCCTGTCCGAACGCACGCGTCTTTCTCCCGAAAAGATCCTTTTTCTGGAAGCCGGCGATTTCAGCAAGGCCGACAAGGTCATCACCCGCTTTCAGATCAAGAATTACGCCCAGCAGATGGGGCTGGACTATGAGGAACTGATCGAACTCGGGGGACTGAAAAGCATTCCCACGCCCCTACCTTCCGAATCCCGCGTTGAATCCGTCACGATAAAAAAAACCCACTCCTACCGCGGCAGAAAAAAAGAACTCGGCAAACCCGTGATCTACGCGTTGATCGTCCTGGGGGTTTTTATCGCCGTGTTCGCCCTGAACCTGCTCTCCCGCCATTTCAACCTCAGCTCCGATCTCTTCGAAATGACCGATCAGCAGCGGAAAGCGCTGGACGACACGCCGGCGGCCGTCCGGGATTCCACCCTGTACAAGCCTGTCCTTCCCCAGTCCGCAAAACGGACCGAGACCCGGGACATTACCGACACGATGAACCTTTACGACAGCCTTCAGGTCCGCTTCCCCGTCCGTTTGAATATCTTCCCCAAGCAACGGCTTTCCTACCGTCTTGAAGCGGCCGGAACACATCCCAAAGAAGATTATATTTTTGAGGACACTCCCGGCTCCCTTTTCTTTGACAAGC
>CALMFL010000050.1 GCA_937862595.1 uncultured Fidelibacterota bacterium | reverse complement strand
CCACTTCAAGGAGCTCAACGAGGTCCGGCCCGCCTTCGGCGAGCTTGACGCCATGCAGCGCGACCTGCAGCTGCTCGAGAACAGCGGCCGCCTGGCCGACGCCGCCGATCAGCTTGCCCGCGCCCTCTACGAGGACGACAACGCGATCATCCATCAGGTGGAAGTCCTGAAACGGACCCTGCAGGAGATCCTGCAAATCGATCCCTCAAACCAGGAGATCGCCCGGGAGCTCCAGAGCGCCCTCATCTCCCTGACCGAGATCGGTCGGACCATGGCGGGCTACCGCGACGGACTGGAGCACGATCCGGTGAAGCTCGCACACCTGCAGGAACGCACCGGCTCGATCAATTACCTGATGCGCAAGCACAACAAAAGCTTTGACGAGCTCTGCGACTATTACGAACAGCTCCGGGAGGAAATGGGCTCCGAAGCCGATTACGACACCCGGCTGGAGGCCCTGTCCCAAACGCTCGAGACCCTGCGTTCCGACCTGGCGCAGCATGCCCTGCGTTTTCACCGGGAGCTCGAGGCGACGGGGAATGATTTTTCCCGGAACATCGAAAGCCGCCTGCACCTGCTCGGCATGAAGCACGCCCGCTTCAAGGTCGATCTGAAACAGAAAGAAAGCGCCGCGCCTTCCTGGGTCCTCTTCGGGGACAAAAAGGTCGAGCCCGGCGTGAACGGCATCGACGAGGTGGAGTTCATGATCATCACGAACCCCGGCGAGGATTTCAAGCCCCTGGTCAAGATCGCCTCCGGCGGCGAGGTGAGCCGCATCATGCTTGCCGTCAAATCCGTGCTTGCCGAACACGACGAGACGCCGACCCTGATCTTCGACGAGATCGACGCCGGCATCAGCGGACGCATCGCCCGCGTCGTCGGCGAACAGATCCGCGAGCTGGCAAAACACCACCAGATCCTGTGCATCACCCACCTGCCCCAGATCGCCTCCCTCGGCGAGCGGCATTACCGGGTGGATAAATACAGCAAGGGCAACGAGACCTTTGCCGAGATCGTCGAACTCAACGCGCAAGACCGCGTCCAGGAGATCGCCGGCCTGGTCGGCGGCGAAGAACTCAGCGACGCCAGCCTGCGCACCGCAGAGGAGATGCTGAACCGATCATGATATTCGAACTTATCGGCCAGGAAGCGATCGCAGACCGTTTCCGGCGCCTTATCCATAACCGCCGCATCGGGTCCGGATACCTTTTCGCAGGCCCCGAAGGCAGCGGCAAGACCAGCATGGCCCTGAACGTCGCCGCGATGCTGCTCTGCCGCGACCCGCAGAACGGCGAACCCTGCGGCACCTGTCCTTCCTGCACAAAAATGCGCCATCTGAACCATCCGAACTTCCATTTCGTACACGCCACGCCGCGTGCAAAAAGCCCCTCGGACAGCGATCCCTTTCAGGGGCTCAGCGACGAGGATATCGCCGTGATCCGCGAAGAGCGCGCCCGGCTGACCGGGGACCCCTATGCGGACATGAACATTCCCGGCGCCAACCAGATCCTGATCGCGTATGCCCGCTACATAAAAAAAGAACTGGCCATGAAGCCCGCGGAGAGCGACCGGCAGGTTGTCCTGGTCTACCGCGCCGAACTGGCGGGGATCGAGGCCTTCAACTCCCTGCTGAAGATCCTCGAAGAGCCCCCGGCGCGCACGACCTTCATTCTGACCACGCCGGCGCTGGACCTGATCCCGGTCACGATCCGTTCGCGCTGCCAGATCGTGAAATTCAACCCCGTGCCCGACACCCTGATCCGGGAATACCTGGTCTCCCGGGGACAGGATGACGCCGCCGCCCAGCGCATCGCGCGCCTTTGCGGCGGGAACGTCCGTCAGGCAAAAGCCCTCATGGACGCCGATTTCTCGGAGGTCGACGGAACGCTTCTGGATTTCTGGCGCATCATGATGGGCGGGAAGCTCAATCCCGGCAAACCGGAAGAGCGCTGGGTCACCGCCGCCGACATCGGCGAATTGATCGAAAATTACACCGCCCTGGCCAAGAACGACGCCGCCGCCTTCCGGAACCAGCTTCGTTTCATGATCTTTTTTCTGCGGGACGCGCAGCTGCTTTCCGCCTCCCCCGAAGCGGAGGACAAGCTGATCAACACCCATCTGGTAAAAGAGCTGGAGGGCTTCGTCCGCTATTACCCCGGATTCCCCTATTTTGAGATGATCCGGCTCACCGAAAATACCCTTGCGGATAGCGGCAAAAATATGTATATCCCGGCATTGCTGGCGAACCTGTTCCTGGAATTCAGGACCGCCCTGCTCGAAACACGAAAGAGATAAGATGCGATTGAACAAATATCTGGCCCATTGCGGGGTGGACTCGCGCCGCAACTGCGACGACATGATCTTCGCGGGACGCGTTCAGGTGGACGGCGAGGTCTTTACCAACCCCGGCGCGCAGATCGACGAGACCGCCTCCGAGGTCCGCGTGGACGGCGACGTGATCCGCCTGAAATCCGAATTCACCTACATCAAGATGAACAAGCCCCAGGGCCATGTGACCACCCTCCGGGACCC
>CALMFL010000049.1 GCA_937862595.1 uncultured Fidelibacterota bacterium | reverse complement strand
TTGCGCTCTCCTCCGACCTCGTTCCAGCGGAGGCTCACGAAGGCGGAACCGATAATGTGGCCGGCGTCATGGAATTCGGCCCTTAACCCGGATCCCGGGCTGAAGGGCGTCGCATAGGGAACGGCCTTCAGCAGGGCAATGGCCTTTTTGGCGTCTTCCTGAGTGTAGAGCGGCAAGGCGGGGGAATGCTTGCTGATCCCTTTCTTATTTGCGAATTTTGCGTCTTCTTCCTGCAGATGGGCGGAATCAAGCAGCATGATCTCCAGAAGGTCCCGCGTGGGTTCGGTGCAATATACCGGCTTCGAAAAACCCTGCTTCACGAGCCGGGGCAGGAATCCGGTATGGTCGATATGCGCGTGGGTCAGGATCACGGCATCCAGTTTCTGCAGATCGACATCCAGCGGCATCCAGTTGCGCAGACGCAATTCCTTTAAGCCCTGGAACAGACCGCAGTCCACCATCACGCTGGCGCCCTTGCTTTGAAAATGATACTTGGAACCGGTCACCGTTCCGGTAGCTCCCAAAAAAGTAAGTGTTGCCATGGTTATTCCCTTATTTGGTTTGCCGGATCCCGGAATTCCCGGAGCGCATTGAGGGCGGCGTCCGTAAACAGCCGTTTTCCCCGGGCATTCAGAGCCAGCGGGCTTTGGTAGAATTGCTGTACTTTCAGTCCTCCCGACGACGCCTCCGTCATGATCTTCCGCAGATCGATCAGGACGGCGGCAGAACCCGCCGTTTGAGACTCGATCACGTCCGTAAAGCCGGGATCTGTCCGCGCCTTGAAGATATCCCTCTCCAGAGCCTTGCGGTAGTATTCAAGCGCCGCTTCGTCGTTTTCCTCGCGCTCGCTGATCATGGCAAGGCAATAATAGTAAATGGCGGTCTCGGGTTCCCAGGCCTCCAGTTCACCGATCCAGCGCCCGATCGAAAAGCGGTCGGCGTTCGCAAGCAGAACGGTGCATTCCCGGGCGATATCCGCGTCTGACATTTCCTTATCGTCAAACTGGGACCGGTAAGGCCGCGCCGTGATATTGACGGGCGGTGAAACGAAGAACAGCGGGTAGCCGGCGTTTTTTATCATACGCTTCAGGTTACGTTCGAAATAGGATTTTGTTTCGGCATAGGGAACCGAACCATAGAGCACGGCCCAGTCGTCAATATCCGCGGGGGGAAAGGTGCTCACCTTCTCTTTTTTCAGGTAGACAAAGCGGTCGAGGACCTGGAGGAAGCGGTGGTTTTTCAGCGTGACGTAGGCCGTCAGTCCGTAATAGTTGTCAATATCCTGCATCCAGTTGCTTTTACGGGGAATTCCGTAAAACTCATTCGCTCCGGTCACCACGATGCAGGCGTCCGCTTCATACCGATTCAGGCATTTGACGATGCGTTTCATGGCAAAACTGTTGGTAAAGGGCGCCGCGATCTGGACAATATCGTGAAAAACGCTGTCCCGGTCGTAAAAATCCGGAATGAGCTGCGTTTCGTTCGCTCCCGGGAACATCGAGCACAGGGTTTGGTCCCCGATGAGAAATATCCTCCGGGAACCTTCCGGTTTTTCAAGCGGAAAACGCTGCGGCAGGATGGGAATGTCCCCGAATTGCTCTGCGGCGACGAAGCGCCGGTAATAGAGCGGGTTCAATTCCTGATAGTTCCCGTCTTCGGATCTCTGAAAGAGGAGGTACGATTCCCCGATCCCCAAAAACCGCAGGGACAGCTCAAGCAGAACGACGATCAGCAGCGGCGAAAGGCGGAAAAACACGTTGTAGGCGAATCGTCTGAAGGATACTTTCATAGCCTTATACCGGGAAGGGCGTACTGCCCGAATTGGCGCCGAGGACAATGATCAGAAAGATCAGGAAAAGAATGAAAATGGAGACGAGAATATAATGGTGACGGTCAAAGACAAATTCCATCATGGTTTTTAGCAGGGCTCTGAACTCACTCATAATTACCTCGATTCCGCTCCTAATATACGTAATTTACCTGCAGGACTGCAAGGGTTAAGCTAGCGGGAAACGCGCATCCTGTCCAGCAGCGGCGGCAATACGAACAGATTTGTCAGGTTGACGGCCATATGCGCGGCCATCACGAAGTATATGCCCGTTCCGCGCATCACAAAAAAACACATGACAGCGCTCACCAGGAAGATCCATAGGGTGGACCAAAAGCCCTGAACGGCGGCATGAAGCAGGCTGAACAGCGCGGAGAGCAGGAGGGCCGACCATATCCAGGACGACCACAGCGGCAGCAGCGCCATGAAAAAGAATCCGCGGAAAAGCGCCTCCTCCACGGCGGACCCCGATACCGCGATCCCCAGGGCCCATTTTTTTTGTTTTTTCGTCAGCGGAAGCATGTAATCCGTCCGCCGGATCCAGTGCTTCAGCGGCTTCCTGGTTAACAAACCTGCGGCCGCATCCAGAAAGAACAGGATCCCCGCGATCAGGATGCCGGCCGGTATTCCCCGTAAAATTCCCGGACCCAGGTCCTTCAGCGTGAAAAGCCCGCGCAAGGCGTCCAGCCATTCCGCAAGACCGGGATACGCTCCCGGCGAACGGCGGACCATGAGCGAAACCACGGCATAGGCCGCCAGCATCAGCGCAACCGTGATCAGCTGCTGGACGACGCCCGCCGCATTCCACAGCTGATCCGGGCTGACGCCAAGTTTGTTCTCGTTCATCGGGTCATGATTCATTGGGGAGGATCCCTTTCCCGGGCTTGCTGAGCCGGTCGCTTTCCGGAATAAAAAAACGCCAGGCGAGTTCCGAACCGCTGCCGATCCCAATACGGGACGATCGCCCGACATGCGGCGGCCGGGGGTCATTCCCGCTCACGATTCGGACCGTTTCCCCGCAGAGATCGTACCCGTTCATTTTCCGGTCGATCCCGAAGGCCTTGCAGAGTTTAGCGGGGCCGTTCAGCAGGTTCATCTCTTCCCGCGCCGTGATATGGGTCCTGCCGTAGCGATGGAAAGCCATGATATCCCGTCCCTCGAGCGGCTCAAGCGCCCGGATCAGGACCGCATCGCCCTGTCCTTCCGGCCCGGTGACCACGTTGCAGCAAAAATGCATACCGTAGGTAAAATAAACATACAGGCGGCCCGCTTCGCCGAACATGACGGCATTGCGCTCGGTTCTTCCCCGATAGGAATGCGAGGCGGGGTCCCCGTCCTGCGCATAGGCTTCGACTTCCACAATGCGCCCGGACAGGCGGCTTCCGTCGGGCAATATTCTGATAAATACCTGTCCCAAAAGACGCTGTGCGACATCGCACACGTTCCCGTTATAAAAGGATCTGGGAAAAGGGCTGACCATTATGTTTTCTTAAGATAGTCCTGCAAAAAGCGGATCGCTTCGAGATAGCTTTCCTCTTTTTTCCCGTATATCTGGCGGACGCAGACATCGCGGGTGACCGATATTTTGCGGAATTCCTCGCGTTCGTAAATATTGGAAAGATGCACCTCGACGACCGGAATGGGCAGCAGTTCGATCGCGTCCCGGATCGCATAGCTGTAATGGGTGTAAGCCGCCGGATTGATAATGATCCCGTCGCTGACCTTGCGAAGACGATGCAGGGTGCGGATGATCTTTTCTTCCGAATTGAACTGGTAGATGCTCACGTCCATGCCGCAGGCTTCGGCGGTCCGGCGGATCAGACGGTTCAGTTTGTCAAGGGTAAGCGTTCCGTACTGGGACTTGTCGCGATGGCCGAGCAGGTTCAGGTTGGGACCGTGAATAACGCAAATCTTCAATTTCTTTTGCGGGTCATCGCTCATGACAACACCCCTTCCGTGTAAAGATCTTTCAGCCACTCCAGTGTTTCCCGTACCGTGTCTTCCGGAATGCCTTCCACGATACGCGGGTGTCCGATCCTTTCCAGAAGGACCATGTTCAATTTGCCGTCGCGGACTTTTTTGTCGTGCGTGATCGCTTCCAGGGCCGCATCGATATCAAGCTGCGTGAGGTCGCCGTTCACGGGGATCCGGCGCAGGTGACGGATGTAGGTTTCAGCGAGGGTTTTTTCCAGTCCGCTTAAGTTCGTACTGAGCATGAGGGCGGCGCACATGCCCATGATCACGGCCTCGCCGTGACGGAACACGCCGTAGCCCGCGCTGTTCTCGATCGCATGCCCGATCGTATGTCCGAAGTTCAGCAGCATGCGCCGACCCTGTTCCTCTTCGTCCAGGGCGACGATATCCGCCTTGATCCGGACCGACCGGGCGATGATGCCGGTGACGAAATCCATGTCCGAAAGGGTCAGAAGATCGTCCGTATTTTCCAGGCAGGTATCCAGGAATGCGGCATCGCGGATAAACCCGTACTTTAACACCTCCCCGAGGCCTGAAATGCGTTCGCGGAGCTCCAGGGTCTGCAGGACCCGCGGATCGATCAGGACCGTTTTGGGCTGGTAAAAGGCGCCGATCAGGTTTTTCCCCTGAAGATGGTTCACCCCCACCTTGCCTCCCACGGAGGAATCGACCTGCGACAGCAGGGTGGTCGGGATCTGTACAAAGGGTATGCCGCGGAAAAGCGTCGCGGCGACGAAGCCGGCGATATCCCCCACCACGCCTCCTCCCAGCGCCAGGATCAGGCAGTTCCGGTCGAAAGCCTGTGAAATGAGAACATCGTACAGGCCGGATACGGTTTTAAGGTCCTTATATTCCTCCCCGGTGGGCATCGGAATGAAGCGCACCTCAAACCCGGCGTCGCGCAGGGATCTTTCCACGCGTTCGCGGTAATGCGATTCAACGGTTTTGGAGGACATCAGGGCGACACGGGGCGTCCCCGCAACCAGCGGGCGGATCATTTCCGCCGTCCTGTACAGGAGATCCGGTGCGATATGGATCCGGTACGGCCGTTCCGCGATCTGTACGTCGAGGGTTTTCATGATTCGATAATGTCCTTGATGTCCATGGCGATGGCCCGGGGGTCCCCGTCGTTGGCATCGATGCTGATGTCGGCCTGCTGATAGACGGGAAGACGTTTATTCAAAATGGTTTCAATATGTTCCAGACGGAGCGGCTGCGGGAGCAAAGGCCGGTCTTCCTCGACGATCCGTTCGAGTATCGTTGAGCTGTCCGCCTGCAGCCAGATCACGATCCCGTTCCGGCGCATCCATTGCAGATTCTCTTTTTTCAGGGGAAAGCCGCCCCCCGTGGCGATCACCTGCGGTTTGCTGAGATCCAGCTGCATTGCCGTGCTCGATTCCAGATCCCTGAATACGGGCTCTCCGTCCTCCGTGAAGATCTGATGAACGGTTTTGGCGGATACACGTTCGATCTCGGTATCCAGGTCCAGAAAGGAATAGCGCAATAATTTTGCCAGGACCCTGCCTACCGAGGATTTACCCGATCCCATCATGCCGATCAGAAAAATATGAGGCTGTTGCTCAATCATGCTCTGCAATCCCTTGTTTGAGGTCTTCCCAGCGATCGCCGCCAAAGCGCGCAATGAGGGCATTGAGGATCGGACGCGCGATCACGTTCTCCGCCACAACGGATGCGGCGGGAAGCGCGCAGGAATCGGTTCGTTCCTTATGGGCGTCAACGGGTTCCAGGGTGCCGATATCAAAACTTTCAAGCGGTTTCATCAGGGTGGGAATGGGTTTCATGACCGCGTCGAAGACCAGCGGTTCGCCGTTGCTCATCCCCCCTTCGAGTCCGCCGGCATGATTGGAGCGCCGCCGGACGCGTTTGTCCGAAACATCAAAGGCGTCGTGATACTGGCTGCCGCGCAGGCACGCGCCGTCGAAGCCGATCCCGAAGGCAATGCCTTTAACGGCCTGTATGCCCATGATCTCGGCGGCAATGCGGGAAGAAAGCTTGTCGTCCCAGTGCACGTAGCTTCCCAGTCCGACCGGCAGACCGTACACCAGCACCTGGAATACGCCGCCGACGGAATCCCCTTCCTTTTGGGCGGTCTCGATCTCCTTTCGCATTTCCTCTCCGACGACCTTGTCGATACAGCGCAGGTCCGAGGCATCCGCCAGGCGAAGGGTCTCTTCTTCAATACCGATCCGCGGGACACGGATGTCCCCCAGCTGGACCACATGGGAATAAAGGCGGATGTTCAGGGCTTCAAGGAACTGCCGGCAAACGGCTCCGGGCAGTATGCGGGCGACCGTTTCGCGGGCGGAGGCCCGTTCCAGGACGTTCCGGATGTCGTCAAATCCGTATTTTACGATCCCGGGGTAATCGGCATGCCCCGGACGGGGAACCCGGACCTTTTCGCTGACGTCGGCTTCGACCGGGTCCATTTTCTTCTGCCAGTTCCGGAAATCATTGTTCTGCACCATGAGCGTCAGCGGCGATCCCAGGGTCATGCTGTTCCTGAGCCCGCTCAGAACCGCCACCCGGTCCTTTTCGATCTTCATCCTTCCGCCGCGGCCATATCCCTGCTGCCGGCGCCATAGCTGATAGTTCAGCTGCTCGACGTTCAGGGTAAAACCCGCGGGCAGTCCCCGGATGATCGTCGTCATCGCCGGCCCGTGGCTTTCGCCTCCGGTGATGTAGGTAATGGCTTCGTTCATGCTTGCTCCCCAAAAAGTATTACTGCCGAAAAATACGATGGATTATCGACGGATGGAACGGATAATTGCATCAATATCGATATCTTCCGCTTTTGCATTGCCCCGCCAGATCTTCTGCGCCTCGATCGCCTGGCAGACCAGCATCCGCATGCCGTTCAGGGTCCGGATCCCTTCCCTCGCCGCCAGTTCTTCAAGATGCGTCGGACTGGGCGCATAGTTGAGATCGTAAAGTATGTCGCCGTTGTTAAAAAGAATATAATTTTCGGGGATGTGCGGCGATTTCAGGCTTCCGACCGGCGTGCAGTTGATCCACAGGCGGTTTTTATCCGGGAAGGCCTCAAGGATCTGCAGGGAAGATTGCGGCGTGACCGCGCGGATGAAGTCCGCCCGCTCCCGGGAAGATTCGCCGCCCAGCACCGAAACGGTGTGAAATCCGAGGGTCTCCAGTCCGAAAACGGCCGCCCGGGCGACGCCGCCGTACCCGATCAGGACCGGATGAAGGGAAAGAAAATCGGAGATATGTTCCCGGATGACCTGCATAAACCCCAGGTAATCGGTGTTGTATCCGGTCCATCCCCCGTTACGGACCTGAACGGTGTTCACCGCTCCGATCTTTCGCGCAAGGGGGTCAAGGTCCCGGCAATACTGCATGATGCGCTGTTTATAAGGTATGGTCACGTTGAAACCCGAAAGGACCGAAAGCTCTCCGATGACCGCCTTTTCCAGATCGTCGGGCGCGATATCGAAAAGTTCATAAGAAAAATGCTTTCCGGCGATCAGCCTGTGGATCACCGGAGAAAGGGAATACCCGATCTGATGCCCTAATAATCCGAATGTCATGATCTGCCGATTCTTTCCAAAATTGAATAAAAATTCGGATACGATATTTCCACGCTCGACCATCCGTGCACTTCCACCGGCCCCCGGGAAAGAAGTCCCGCGATCGACGCGGTCATGGCGATGCGGTGATCTCCGCGGGCATCCACCCGACCGCCGCGCAGGACCGTATCGCCCCGGATGATCATGCCGTCCTCCAGTTCTTCCGCTTCCGCCCCGAGGCTGCGCAGCATTTCCACGGTGGCGCTGATCCGGTCGCTTTCCTTATAGCGCAGTTCCTTTGCCCCGCGGATCACGGTTTTCCCTTTTGCCTGCGTTGCGATCAGGGCAAGCAGAGGGATCTCGTCGATCAGCCCCGGCACCTGCCGTCCGCTGATCTGAAAATGCCGCAGTACGGATGAGCGGACCACCACATCGCCCATCGGCTCCAGGCTCTTGGTCTGCGGAATAATATCGATATCCGCTCCGCAGGACCTGAGCAGTTTTATGAAGGCGATGCGGGTCGGATTCAGGGACATCTTGCGGAGCAGC
>CALMFL010000048.1 GCA_937862595.1 uncultured Fidelibacterota bacterium | reverse complement strand
CCTGGCTCTCGGCCTGCGCGGACTGCGGCAGTCCCCATTCCTCCGCCAGGCGGCGGATCTCCTGCTTGGTGACGTCCCCGAGGGGAAAAACGGTGCGGCTGAGCTGTTCCTGGGTCAGGCGCCATAAAAAATAGGACTGGTCCTTGACGGCGTCCCTGCCTTTCAGCAGGTGATAGCGGCCGTTCGCTTTGCCAACCCTGGCGTAATGGCCCGTGGCGACGCCGGCGATGCCGCGCTCATCCGCGATATCCAGCAGGGCTTCCCATTTCAGCCGCCGGTTGCACTGCACGCAGGGATTGGGGGTGAGCCCCTTAACATAGGATTCGGCGAAATAGTCGACGACGCAGGCGTCGAAGTCGGCGGTACGGTCCGCCGTAAGGTGCTCGATGCCGAAACGCTCGCAGACCGTCCGGGCGCGTTCGATCACATGCGACTGCTTGCCGTGATCCTCAATGTAATGATCGGCCAGCTTCAGGGTGACGCCCAGCACTGCGTATCCCTCTTTTTGAAGCAGCAGGGCCGCGACGGTGCTGTCGATGCCGCCGCTCATGCCCAACACGATGTCGCCTTTTCGTTTCATGCCCGAAGGTACTAAGAATTATTGCAGAAGGTAAGGATTTTTTCGTTTACGGCGCGGAAAGCGGATGCGTTCACCACGCCCTGACGGTTCGTTCGCGGTGCAGGGAATTCCCGGCGCTGTCCATGGTGACGACCGCGGGGAAATCCGCCACCTCCATGACCCACATCGCTTCGGGGACCCCGAATTCTTCCAGACGGAATACGGTAAGGACCTTGCGGACCGTGTTCGCGTAGATCACCGCAGCCCCGCCGACCGCGTGCAGGTAGACGGCGCCGCCGTCGCCCAGCGCCTGCAGGGTCCTTTCCCCCATTCCGCCCTTGCCGATCACGCAGCGCAGTCCGTATTCCCGGATCACGTCCGCCTGATACGCTTCCCCGCGGGTGGAGGTGGTCGGTCCGGCGGAACGGCAGAGCCAGGAATCTTTGTCCCGGACCATGACGGGACCGCAATGGTAAATGGCGCCGTTGAGCAAAAAGGGACGCAGAGCGTCGGGTTTTTCTTCCGTCAGCCAGCGGTGCGCCATGTCGCGGCCGGTGACGATCGTCCCGCTGAGCAGGACCGTATCGCCGGCGCGGAGGGCGCGGACATCGGGTTCGTTCAGGGGCAGCTGCAGATATTTTTTCATGGTGTCTCTTGCTTGATTGACATGCTTTGTTACAGCGGGAAACGCAGGCTGTTCCTTCTGCAGGCCCAGCACATGTAGGCCACCGAGACGTAAAAGGAGGCGGGGATGCGGTGGGCGGTCCCGATCTTTACGCCCAGCAGGGTCGTGTTCCCGCCCAGTCCCATCGGACCGATCCCCAGCGCGTTGGACCGTTCCAGAAGCGAGCGCTCCAGGTCGTCCAGGACCGGGTCGGGGTTCGTATCCGTCAGGCGGCGGAATAATTGTTCCTTTGCGGTCTGCAAGCCGGTGATCCGGTCGCCGCCGATCCCGACGCCGAGGATCCCGGGAGCGCATCCGTTCCCTTTGGCCCGTATCACGCTGTCCAGAACGCAGCGCCGGACGCCCTCAAGGTCCCGGCTTGCGTCGATACGGGAGTCGGGCAGGCTGTACTGAACGGAGACGTTCTCGCTGCCGCCGCCTTTCAGCAGGCAGTCGATGCGGATCTCCGGTTCATCGCTTTCCGTAAAGACGGTATACGGGATCCGCGTTCCGAGGTTGTTCCCGCTGTTCAGGCCCGTGACGGGGTCCACGGCGTTCGGCCGCAAATACCCCGCTTCCGTCGCCACGACGACCGCATGTTCGATGCAGGCCGCGATGCGGCGCGTGGAAAGTCCCTGCGGATACGAGACATAAAAGGCGGGCAGTCCGGTGTCCTGGCAGAGCGCCTGCTGCTGCGTTTTTGCCAGTTCGACATTCTGAACGATGGTTACCAGGATGGAAAGGGCCAGGCTTCCGGCCGCTTCGTTTTTCATGGCGGCGCGCAGGGCATTCTCCACATCTTCGGGCAATTCGCAGGAAGCCTGCCGGAGGCATCCGGCAAGGGCAAGGGTAAGGTCCTTTTCTGAAAAATTCCTGCTCATGGCTAAGGCTGAAATTGTTTAAGCAGCGCGTCGATATCGGGCGTTCCGTTGGATGCGGCCCGGGCCCGTTCGATCACGTTGTGACGAATGACATCCCCGTAGGTGGGCCGGATCTGTTTGTAAATGACGCCCAGCGTCAGTTTATCCTCGTCGTTCGCGATGTCAAAGGCTTTCACTTCGTCCGACAGGTCGCGGTCGTCGTCGAGGTAGACGACCTTTTCCCGGATCAGCTTGAACTGGTCGCTGCCGCGGAAGGTGACGCAGGGCGACAGGACTTCGATAAAGGAAAAACCGGGATGTTGGATGGCTTCGACCAGCATTTTCTGGACGTGCTTCGGGTCTCCGGAAAAGGTGCGGGCGACAAAGGAGGCCTTATAGGCGATCAGCATGCGCACTGGGTTCAGGGTGGTGCCCATGTTCCCGTAGTAGGTCGTCTTGGTCTTGACGCCCAGCGGGGTGGTCGGCGACGCCTGGCCCTTGGTGAGGCCGTAAATATTGTTATCAAGCACCACGTAGGTGATGTCGATGTTCTTTCTTGCCGCATGGCCGATATGTCCGGCGCCGATCGAATAGCCGTCCCCGTCTCCCCCGACCGCAATGACGGTCGTTTCGGGGCGGGACATTTTTACGCCGGTCGCAAAGGGCAGCACCCTGCCGTGAATGCCGTTGAAGGAATAGGCCTTGATATAGCCCGGAAGACGGCTCGAACAGCCGATGCCGGAACAGAGCGCGGTGTTCTCCGGCTGCAGCTGCAGTTCTTCCATGGCCTTCAGCATGGCGTTCAGGAAGCCGAAATCCCCGCATCCGGGGCACCAGATCGGTTTCAATTCACTTTTATAATCCGCGGCTTTCATCGCTTCGCTCATCGTCTTGCCTCCATATCTTTCCATTCTTCAATGATCTTGTTCAGGATCTCTTCGACCATAAAGGGAGCGCCCCCGGCCTTGGTAAAGGGAATGACCTTGACGCCGTAGCGGCCGAAGCGCACAAAGCCGCGCAGGTATCGCCGGAACTGGCCCACGTAGGACATTTCCGGAATGATAACGCGGTTCTTGTTCCGGATGAATTCCTTGAAGGGCTCCACCAGGAAGGGAAGGATCAGCTGGGGGATCATGGCGGAAACGGACATGCCCATGGCATTGGCCTTGTTGACGGCTTCCTTGACCGCGCCCTTCGTCGAGCCCCAGGCGATCACGCCGAGCTTCGCGTCCTGCGGTCCGTAAAAGCGTTCAAACTGGAATTCCTCCTTGAAATGGTCCAGTTTTTTCCAGCGTTTTTCCGTCATCTTCGCGTGGGTCGCCACATCGCCGCGGGGATCGCCTTTTTCGTTGTGCTCGATCCCGGACCCGAGGTACTCGCCGCCCTTGATGCCCGGGTAGGACATCGGGGAGACCCCGTTCTCGGTGATCTTGTAACGGCGGTAATCCTTCAGGTCCTCTTCGGAGGGCGTGTCGCGCCGGTAAACCTTGCGGAAGCCGCTTGCCCCGCCGCCGATGGATTCGGGATTGATCGATTCTTTCCGGTGGCCGATGAACTGGTCGGAGAGGATGATGACGGGAAGCTGATATTTTTCGGAGATATAGAACGCGAGCACGGTGCAGTCGAAGCAGTCTTCCACATCGCAGGGCGCGATCACCACGCGCGGGGAATCGCCGTGCGAGCCCCAGATCGCCTGCATCAGGTCGGCCTGCTCCGTCTTGGTCGGAAGCCCGGTCGAGGGACCTCCGCGCTGCACGTTGACGATCACGGCCGGCAATTCGGCCATGGACGCGAGCCCGATGCCTTCGTTCATGAGCGAGATGCCCGGTCCCGAGGTGGCGGTCATGGCTTTTTTCCCCGCAAAGGAGGCGCCCAGAACGGCGTTGATCGACGCCAGCTCGTCTTCCATCTGGAGGGAGACCCCCTCCTTCTGCGGAAGGTAGCGCGCGATCCATTCCATGATCTCGGTGGAGGGCGTGATGGGGTACCCGGCGTAGAAATCCAGTCCGGCATAGATCGCCCCCAGGGCGATGGCCTCGTTCCCCTGCATCACCAGGCGGGGCGGACGGGGCTCATAGTCCAGCCGCAGCGGATCGATCTTGACGATCTGCTCTTTTACAAAGTCCTCGCCGGCCCTGATGGCCTTGAAATTGGATGCGATGACCTCATCGCCTTTATTCCGGAAGGTTTTTTTTATAGATTTCTGAAGGGCTTCCTTCGGAAGGGAAAACAGTTCCGTAATGGCGCCCAGCATCACGATGTTCTTCGCCAGCCGTGAGCCGGTATGCTCCTCGGCCAGTTTGCCGAAAGGCACCTTGTACCAGAACTCGCGCTGGGTCTCGGTCAGGGGAACCTCGTCGTCCGGCATCGGATCGTCCGAATCGCTGACGATGACCAGCCGTTCCTCCAGCTGCATTTCGGCTTTGAAACGCATGAAATTGCTCCAGCTGAGCACGACCAGGATGTCGATCCGGTCGCCCTGCGTCTGAACGGGGAGATCGCTGATCCGGACCCGGACGGAACTTTCGCCGCCGCGGATCTGCGCTCCGAAACTTTTCAGCATGAAGACAAACAGTCCCTCGCTTGATGCGGCATTCACGAGAATTTCTCCCGCAGAGATCACGCCATCGCCTCCGGAACCCGCTATCCCGATCACGATATTTTTGTTGTTCAGCATGTTTCCTTTACCCTTTTTGCATTAAAAAATAAAAATTGACCAAAAAACGAAAACGCCGGTCAGCGTTCATTCTTCCATTTTCCTATTTTCTTTATTTACAACCACTTAAATCAGCATATTATGGTGTTGGCCAATCCGGTTCAAACAACATCCGAAGTTACCCTTAATTCTTCTTAAATGTCAACCTTCAATTAAGATTTTTATGCATTATTTTGGTTTTCTCCTTCCTTTTCAATATTATCGGGCATGAAACAGTCCGCCGCCGCAACCAACGTCATGCTCGTCCTTGCCGCCCTGCTCTGGGGCCTCGGCTTCGTCGCCCAGCGCAACGGCATGGATTTCATGGGTCCCTTTTCGTATTCCGCGATCCGTTTCGGCATCGGCGTCGTCTGCCTGCTGCCGGTGTACTTCATGACACGGAAGCGGGAACGCGATCTGCCGGCCGGCAGGGGATCGGTGCTCTTTGCGGGAGTGATCGTGGGACTGTTCCTCTTTCTGGCGGTCAGCGCCCAGCAGATCGGGCTTAAAACGACCACGGCCGGCAAGGCGGGATTCATTACCAGCCTCTACATGATCCTGGTGCCGCTGTTCGGGGTTTTCCTCGGGCATAAGACGAGCAAAAGCGTCTGGTTCAGCATCGCCGTCGCACTGGCGGGGGTGTATTTCATGTCCGTCACCCGGGGGTTCGCCATCCTGCGGGGGGATCTTTTCGTGCTGATCTGCGCCGTCCTCTGGGCGGTGCATTTTTTGCTGATCGCCCATTACTCGCGCCGCATCGGAGCGATACGCCTGTCCATCATGCAATTCCTGGTCTGCGCCGTTCTGAGCCTGATCGTCGCGATTTTTTCCGAAGCGATCAGCCGGGACGCGATCGTTTCCGCGCTGCCGGCCCTCCTTTACGGCGGTGTCGGGGCGGTGGGCATCGCCTACACCCTGCACGTGATCGCCCTGAAAGATGCCAACCCGGCCTACGCCTCGCTCATTCTGAGCACCGAAAGCGTCTTCGCCGCCCTCGGCGGATGGATCATTCTGCACGAAAGCATGACGCCGCGCCAGCTGGCCGGCGCAGGGCTCATTCTCTGCGGGGTGATCTTTTCACAGCTTCGGAAACAAAAAAAAGCCCCGCTCGTCGAAGCGGCGAAGCTCTGACAGCTTAAATTCCGCGAACCCTCTTCTATATCCTCTCAGATTATAACGCTTATCTGCCGTCGATCATGGCGCCGATCGCCGCGACCAGTTCGGAAATGCCGTCAAAACATGCCGATATGTCCGGAGCGGACATGTAGGCCGGGGTCGAGACCACCCTGTGCGCCGCGTCCGTGACACAGCTGCGGGCGTCGGACCGTTGGTGAACGCATCCCAGGGCCTCGATGTCCGCCGCCGTGTGCGGATCGTCGCCGATGGTCAGGGTCAGGGAGATGCCCAGCTTCGCGGCCACCACGGCGCCCAGCACCGGGGCGATGCAGATGAAGCCCAGCGGCAGTTGCCGCGTCATGGCGGCGCTCAGGACCCGGAGCACGTCCTTTTCCACCTCGCAGCGGATGCCGTCCTGCGCATAGCTGCACAGGTTGGCGGAAGCTCCGATCCCGCCGGGCAAGATGACTGCGGAGACCTCGTCGATATCCAGTTCGGACAAGGGCGTGATCTTCCCCCGCGCGATGCGGGCGGCTTCGGTCAGAACGTTGCGGCTTTCCGCCATGGGCCTGCCGCTGAGGTGGTCCATGACGCGGAACTGCGGCATGTCGGGCGCAAAGATCTTCACCGGCATGTCCCGCCGGCTCAAGGCCAGAAGCGTGCACACCGCTTCATGGATCTCGCTTCCGTCCGCACGGCCGCTTCCGGATAGAATCAACGCTACGGGTTTCATAATTTATCCTTTTGAGTGAATGTTAAAGATCTTTTATTATCGTTTAGGGGTTTAGAAGTTTATAGGTTTATGGGTTGATAATTGCTTTCCATTTCCCCTTTTCTCTCCCCTTCGCTAAAGCTTCGGGGAGCATGCCTCCTCTCCTCTTCCTCTTCTTACACTCCGAACTCCGAACGGCCCCGCACCCGTGACGGGCTTGGAAGATAGAGGAGCGTAGGTTTTATTGCTATTCAACCCCTCCGGGGTTGTATTGAAAAGATGCGCTTGTCTACTGTTATTCAACCCCTAACGGGGTTGAAGAGGATAAAAGTGTTGATTGATATCTCATTGAGACACGATTCTTCGCAACCTTCGGAAATCACATATGGGTGTTCCTTGTTCGATATTCTTCCGTATGCTTCCGGGCGAACGGCCCTGCGCCCATGCCGGGCTTCCTTCTTCGCTCCGATACGTCGGAGCTTCGAAGGACACGTCGGAGATTAAAATATGTCGATAGGTTGATAAGTTGATTATTGATCTCCATTTCTCTCCCCTTCGCTAAAGCTTCGGGGAGCATGCCTCTTCTCCTCTTCTCCTTTTCTCCCCCTCTCCCCTTCGCTCCCTCTCCTTCTCTCCGTAGACCAACGTAGCTCCGACGCTTCGGAGCGTAGTGGGTGGCGAAGGAGAGTTTGTTCATTCATCGGCCGCCAGTTTTTCAACCTGTTCTCTGATCGCGCGGATATGGTCCGGGTTCGTGCCGCAGCAGCCGCCCACGATGCAGGCGCCGGCCCTGACGATGCGGGGGACAAACGCAGCCATGTCTTCGGGCGATTCCGGGTAAACGGCTTCACCGTCCTGAAGAACGGGCATGCCGGCATTGGCATGAACAAGGATGGGGCAGTCCGGCGCAGTCCGGCGTATCGCTTCCACGATCCCGGCCATGCCCGAAAGGCCGTTCCCGCAGTTGGTCCCCAGGACGTCCACCCCGAGCTCGAGCATTTTTTCGGCATAGGCTTCCGGCGTGACGCCCATCATGGAAAATCCGTTCTCAAAGGTAAAGGTGCAGATGACCGGGAGCCCGGTGGTCTTTGCGGCCCGGATCGCCGCCGCCGCTTCCTCCAGGTCCGAAAAGGTCTCAAGGCACAGTGCGTCCGCACCGCCGTCCGCCAGTCCCCTGACCTGTAGGAGAAAGCCGTCGTACAGCTCCGCTTCGCCGACATCTCCCATCATCAGGATCACGCCCGAGGGACCGACGGAGCCGAGCACCCAGTGCTCCTCCCCCGCCGCACGGCGCGAGAGTTCCGCTCCGGCTTTGTTGAGTTCGTAGGTCATGTCCCCGCATCCGAAAAGGTCCAGCTTATGCCTCGATCCGCCGAAGGTGTTGGTCTCGACCATGTCGGACCCGGCCTCGATGTAGCGCCGGGCGATCGAGACGACCGCTTCGGGATTTTCAATGTTCCACGCCTCGGGGCATTCGCCGGACTTCAGGCCTTCCGTCTGCAGAAAGGTCCCCCAGGCGCCGTCCGACACCCGGACCCGCTTTTCCGAAAAGATCTCTAAAAAGGGTTTTCTCATGCTTTCCTCCGATAGTGAAAATCTAAGAATGAAAATGCGGATCTGCACGCATTTTCTGAACGTCCCGCTTCCGGATGCGCACGGGCGGGAAATGAAATAGCGCAGAAATACCGTATCAATAATGCCCGCTTCTGACTATATTAGGGCATGACGGAAACACCTTATGACATCATTGTGATCGGCGCCGGCGCGGCCGGACTGATCGCCGCGGGAACGGCGGCGGAAGCCGGGGCTTCCGTGCTGCTGCTGGAATCCATGAAGCGGGCGGGACGCAAGCTGCTGATCACCGGAAAAGGCCGCTGCAATATCACCAACAATTCGGATATCGCGGAGTACATGAAGCAGATCTATCCGGTCCCGAAGTTCTGCCGGCCGATGTTCAGCCGCTTTTTCCTCCCGGATACCCTGCGGCTCTTCCATCGCCTGAACGTTCCCACCCTCGAGGAGCGCGGGCGGCGCATTTTTCCGCAGTCCCAGCATGCCATGGACGTGGTCGACGCCCTGGTGAACTGGGTCGAGGGACTGGGGGTTACGATCAAATACCAGCGGAAGGTGAAAAATCTTCTCGTTGAAAACGACGCGGTCAAGGGGGTCGAACTGGATACCGGAAGCGTGTTCCCGTGCAGGGCCTGCATCCTGGCGACGGGCGGGCGCTCCTACCCCGCGACGGGGAGCAGCGGGGACGGCTACGTCATGGCGGCCGCGCTGGGACACCGGATCGTTACGCCGCTGCCCGCGCTCGTACCGCTGACGACCTCGGGCGCTCTGGCGCCGGAACTGCAGGGAATCTCCCTGCGCAATGTCCGGGCGGACCTCTATCTGGACGGTAAAAAAGTCCGCAGCAACTTCGGGGAAATGCTGTTCACGCACTTCGGCCTCTCGGGTCCGATCATCCTCGATATCAGCCGCGACGCCGTGATCGCGCTGGAAGAAGGCCGACGGGTCGAGATCGAGCTGGACTGCAAGGCCGCCCTGGACGACGCGGTCCTGGACGCGCGCCTTTTGCGCGAACTGGATGCGAACGGCCGGGCGAAGCTCAAGACGATGATCAAGAATCTCGTGCCCCTGAAAATGGTCCTGCCGCTCTGCGAACATACGGGACTGGACCCGGAAAAATTCTGCAATCAGGTCAGCGGCGAGGAACGCAAATCCCTGCTCACCGGATTAAAGCATCTGCGCTTTACGGTGACCGGCCATACCGGCTGGAACGACGCCATCATCACCTCGGGAGGCGTGGACCTGAAAGAGGTCAACCCGTCCACCCTGGAAAGCAAGCGCGTCCGGGGCCTGTATTTTGCGGGAGAGATCCTCGACCTTGACGCCGCGACCGGCGGCTACAACCTGCAGATCGCCTGGTCCTCGGGTTTTGTGGCGGGAACGGCGGCGGCGGACGCCGCGGAACGGCGATCATAATTTCACACGCTTAAATTTGAGGGTCTTTCAGTCTTTCGTGCGCCGGACGCTTACTCTGCTTTCTTCTGATTTTCTTTCTTCATCAGGGCCATGCTGCTGCCGCCGAAGATAAAGAATCCCAGGCCGAACCACACGTGCAGGTGCGTGATCAGCGCAAAGGAAGGCGGCGTTCCCGTAAGGTAGTTGATGAAAAGGGGAACGCTGGTCAGAAGGGTGATAAAAAAGGTCACCATGCGCAGGATGTTGAGAGCTTTCATTTTTTTCTCCGTGTATCGTTTAGAGTATGTGGGTCTTCTTCATGGGGTGCGGGACCTTGATCACCAGGATGCGCAGGGGGCCCGTCCCGGTGTTGTGCCAGCAGTGCGTGATCATTTTCGGACTTTCGATCAGCGTCCCTTCGCCGGCTTCTTCCGTTTCGCCGCCGATCTCCACGGTCCCGCGGCCTTCCAGCACGTAAAAGGCGACGTCCACGGGCGTCTTGTGCGGCAGCAGCGAATCGCCGGGCTGCATCATCAGGTGCACGATCTGCGCGTGCTCGCCGTTATACAGATCGCGCCCGTCCACGTTCTGGGCATTTTCCTTGATGGGGGTTTCTTTCCAGTTGCGTTTAACGATCATGTCTGTCCTTTCGGTTTAATGAATTTTTTTTCGCTGTCCCGAACCGGGACGCGATTTTAAAATACATCTTTTACCTGCCAAAGCAAACGATTATCCTCCGGCCGGATCTTCGTCCGAATTTCCTGCCCCCGCGGAGCATCTTTTTATTGCATGCCGTTCCCGGCGGTCATAAATTCCCTTATGAAACGAAACCACCTCCTGATCCTTCCCTTCTGCCTGGGTCTTCTCTTCTCCGCAGCGGACGAAACCGTTCCGGCTTCCGGCACAGACTGGATCTCGCTGACTTCGGGCGGCGGCTATGCCAGCGTGCGGGATCTGGGGACCTCCCCGCTCCGCTACCGGGGCGTGTCGCTGGCGGCGGGATCGGGTTATGTGTCCGACAGTCCCGTCCGCAACTGGGGGATCGGGGTGGATGTCAGCTATGCGGCGGCGTTCGGCGGCGACTTGATGTACCTGATGCATTATGCCAAGGGCGACTTCCGGCTGCATTACCTGCGCACGATCCGGGAAATTTCCTCCCCCGGCCTGAAGATCTCCGCGGGCGGCAGCCTGAGTTCCGCCTTCGCCTTCACCTTCAACGACGCCTATCAGAACGCCTCGGGCAATTTCGACCTCTTTACGGGACTCTTTTTCAGCGGCGGCATGGAGCATGCCTTCACGCGTCCCGCGATCGATAAAAAAATACTTTTTCTGAATTTCCGGCGGCCCGCGCGGAATTATTCCCTGTTCTGCCGCCTGGACTTTCCCCTGCTGCTCGCCGCCGTCCGGCCGGCCTATCCCTACGTGCTCAACGGCAGCCTGAACACGGCCGAGATCCTGTCCCGCCACCTCTTTGCGGGCGGTTTCCGCCTGCGCAGCAAAGCCGGACTGACGCGCATTCTGGACAACGGCAACGCCGTCGAATTCGCCTATGTCTGGGACATGCTCTCTACGGGAAAACGGGACATTTATCTGCTGGAGACCGCCCGGCACGAGCTCCTGTTCACGCTTTATTTCAGGGTGAAATAGATGAAAAAACGATACGGAACGATCCCGCTTATCCTGGCGGCCGCCCTGCTGCTGCTGTCCTGCGAACGGATCTTCTTCGATCCGCCGACGCCCGCCGACGCGCCCGCGACCTTTGACTATCTCTGGAACAAGGTCAACGAGCAGTACGCCTATTTCGATGTCAAGAACGTCGACTGGGACGCCGTCTACGCCCGTTATGCGCCGGAGATCCGTTCGGGCATGAGCGACGATTCGCTCTTCTTTCAGCTGGGAAGCATGCTGAACGAGCTGAGGGACGGGCACGTGAACCTTTTTTCGGAATTCAACATCTCCCGCTTTGACATCAGCCTGCTGGGCCCGGACAATATCGATTTCCGCTTTATCAAAGAGAACTATCTGGGGACGGACTACTATTCGACCGGACCGTTCCAGCACGATTTCATCGCCGGCGGACGGGTGGGCTATATCCGCTACGCGTCCTTTTCCACCGGGACCAGCGGTTCGCAGATCCTCTATCTTTTCGACCGCTACAAGGACACCGACGGCCTTATTCTGGACATGCGCCAGAACGGCGGCGGCTACATTTCCAACGTCAACCTCTTCCTCTCGTATCTGACCCTTTCGGATGCGCCGGTCTTTACGAGCTGCATCAAGGCGGGGCCCGGGCACGAGGAATTCAGCGGCCTGACGCCCGTTTACGCCGTGCCCGCGGATACCGTGCTGCACTACGCCAAACCGGTCGCCGTGCTGATCGACCGCGGTTCCTACAGCGCCACTTCCATGTTCTCGCTGGCGACCCTCGCCCTGGATAACGTGTTCCTGGTCGGCGACACGACCGGGGGCGGGCTCGGGATGCCGAACGGCGGCCAGCTCCCCAACGGCTGGATCTACCGTTTCTCCATTACGCGCACCCTGACGCCGGACGGGATCAATTACGAGAACGGCGTGCCGCCCGACATTTATGCGGTGCTGGACAGCAGCGACATGGCGCAGGGCTTCGACACGGTCATCGAGGCCGCCCTGGATTCACTGCTGCAGCGCTAAGCCGCTCACGATTCAAGACGTTTTTTAAAGAGAAAATAGACGGGAATGCCCGCAAGGGTGAAGAGCACGCTGAACAATATCCCGTTCAGCGGAAAGGTGCTGAAACTCGCCAGGATCAGCGGCAGGGGCAGGACGATGGCCAGGACGGCCATGGTCCGCCACATGGGCGACACGTAGGACGGCGCGTAATCTTCCCGCTTTTTCAGCCAGAAGATGCTGCCGTAGACCAGAATGTTCTGGAACAGGTAGGAAAAGGTGAAGTAGCCCAGCAGGGAGTCCAGCGTATTCCGGCTGATAAAGACCAGGACGATCGCAAATCCGGACTGCAGGAGAATGGAATTCACCGGGGTCCCGAAACGCGGATGGATCTTGCCGAAGGTCTTGAAAAAGAGCCCGTCCCGGGCCATGGCATACTGCAGGCGGGGCTGGCTCATGACGCACACGTTGGTGGCGCCCACGCAGGAAATGAAGGCCGCGATCGCCAGGAATCCCGCGGCAAAGGCCGAGAAGACCGGAAGGTAGCGGAAGGGATTCAGGAATCCCTCGGTCCGGACGATCTCGTCGTGCGGGATCAGGGCGGCGGTCGCCAGGGAGATCAGCACGTACATCAGGGTGACAAAGAGCGCCGAGGAGATCAGGGCGCGCGGAATATTGCGCCGCGGGTCCTTCACCTCCCCCGCCATGTACATGATGTTCGGAAATCCCGCGTAGCTCCAGACCGTTCCGGAGGCGCCCATCATGATCAGCCAGAACACCGAGTGCTTCGCCGGTCCGGCAAATTCCGGGCGGATGAACAGCGTCGGGGAATCCAGATAGAAAAGCCCCAGGACGGCCAGGATGGCCAGGGGAAAGATCTTCAGCAGGGTGAGTACGACCTGGATCCAGGATCCCTGTTTCACGCTCCGGATGTGGATGCCCGTCAGGATCAGGATGATCACGATGGCCAGCAGTTTGGTGACCGGGGCGTTGACGGTCAGTCCGGGAAAGAACACGTTCAGCGCCGTGACGGCCGCAAGGCTTAAAATGGTGATCGAG
>CALMFL010000047.1 GCA_937862595.1 uncultured Fidelibacterota bacterium | reverse complement strand
CTTATAATTCACTCTTGATAAAATGTAAACCAAACATAAAGGAAACATTATGTTAGATAAAGCAAAAGTTCAGGAAGTTTTGAATAAGATCCGCCCCTCGCTGCAGATGGACGGGGGCGACGTCGAGCTCATCGCCGTACGCGAAGACAACGTTGTGGAAGTAAAGCTTGTCGGCGCCTGCCACGGCTGTCCGATGTCGACCATGACCCTGAAAGCGGGCATTGAACGCGTGCTGAAAAACGAACTGCCGGAAGTTGTCGAAGTCGTTTCCGTATAAACATGTCGGATTTTTACAATCGTTTTGATACCGAGACCCTGGGCCGGCGGCATGACGACCATTACCGCACGGTCTTTCAGGTCGACCGCGACCGCGTGCTGTACAGCGGCGCCTTTCGACGCTTGCAGAACAAAACCCAGGTTTTCAAGTCCGGCGCACACGATTTCTACCGCACCCGCCTGACCCACTCGCTGGAGGTCGCTCAGATCGGCCGTTCCATTGTCAATTATCTCAACAAGACGGCCTTCAGAGCCTCCGCGATCGATGTTGACCTGGTCGAGGGCATCTGTCTGGCGCATGACCTAGGGAATCCGCCTTACGGCCACCCCGGCGAGGCCATGCTGAACGATCTGATGCGCGATGCCGGAGGGTTTGAGGGGAACGCCCAGACCCTGCAGATCATTACCGAGCAATTGCACGAAGACCCCGAAGGCGACCAGGGCATGAAGCCAAGCCGGGCCTTTATCGACGGGATCCTCAAGTATAAGGTGCTGTGGTCGGACAGCGGCAAAAAAAACAAGTTCCTCTACGACAGCCAGCGGACCTATCTGGATTTTGTCAACGGCGGAACGGTCCATCACCCCGAACGCAGCCTGGAATGCCAGATCATGAACTGGGCGGACGATGTCGCCTATTCCCTGCACGACCTGTCCGACGGATACCTTGCCGGCTTCGTTACGCGCAAAGAGATCGAACGATGGATCTCGGAACATGAACCCGGAAAGGACGAGGCCGGCTATCTTGACACCGTGATCAAAAAACTGGATCACCGTGAAGATTTCGACCGCTATCTTGCCTCCCTGACCGGACGTTTTATTGAAGGCGCCCGCCTGGTCGAGAGAACACACCCCCTGTCCGCCAAAAGCAACCGCTATCACTATGCCATCGAGATCGATCCGGAAGTCGAGGTCGAGAATTCACTCTACAAACGGCTTGCGGTAGACATTATTTTCAGATCGCCCCAACTGGAACAGCTGGAATTCAAGGGACGCTATATCCTCGAACGCCTGTTCAAAACCTTCCTGCAGGGCGGTCCGGAAGCCTTTACCCTGAACGAGAAAATCCTTCCCAACAGTCTGCGTGAAAAAGTCAAGCAGATCGACAGGAACGACTATGTCGCCGTTGCCCGCATGGTCTGCGATCATTTCTCCGAACAGACGGACATATCCCTGCCCAAGATTTATAAGCGATTGTTTGATCCTGATTATGGAACGTTTTATGATATAGTGTAACTTGTTTGCACAAAGACACGAAGTACCGCAAAGACGCAAAGAAGAGGCATTAAAGTTTGGTGCATATGAAAAACAAGCCAAATAATATTTAAAAACGCATCCATCGCTATTCTTAATACCAAACGATCACGGCATTCAGGGATCCCCCGACGCTTTCATAAGACAAGGTTTATACACAAAGGATCGCATCATGATATAATCGAGTGCTTTTGTGCCTTTGCGTGAAGCGTTTCCTCAAATTAATTCCTTGACATTGCCTTCATATTGAAGGAAATTTCAAACTATGACAAATATTAATTGGCACTACCCGGTATCCCTGGATGAGGCCGTCGGGCTTCTCCAGGATAACAACATCGTTCCTCACGGCGGCGGGACCAGTCTGGTCAAGCGGCAGCTTCCCGGCGTGGAGGGATTTTTATGCCTGAAGGCACTCGGGCTGAACTATATCCGCCGCGAGAAGGGGATGGTCAGGATCGGCAGCATGACGACCTATGCGGAGACGGTTTCCGGCATACGGGCCTTCGCGCCCGGACACGCTCTTGTCCGCTCCCTGGAGCACGCGGCGAACACGCCGTGCAGGAACCGGATCACTCTCGGCGGGAGCATCGCTTTTGTGCCGCCCTGGTCCGATCTGATCGGCGCCCTGCTCGCCCTCGATGCGCGGGTCGTCCTTGCGGGCGCGGAAACGCAGGACCTCCTTCTCCGGGATTATCTGGACCGTCCCGAACTGCACCGGAAAACGCTGATC
>CALMFL010000046.1 GCA_937862595.1 uncultured Fidelibacterota bacterium | reverse complement strand
AGCAACCTTAACAAATTATTCTTTTGAATTTTACGTCCTAATGTATACATTTATGTCAATTGAAAAGGAGCAGCTATGCCGAAAGCAGAGGGTTTGTCACTGCCCTTCGAGGACGCCGGCCACATCCGCAGCGATCTGCTGGAAACGATCCCCTATGAGGGGAACGAACAGACGATCCGTCTCCATTATCCGGAATTTTCCGCCGTTTGCCCTTTCAGCGGACTTCCCGATATCGCCGTCGTGGATGTCAGCTATATCCCCTCGGACAGGATCATCGAACTCAAATCGCTGAAATACTACTATGTCTCGTTCCGGAATGTCGGGATCTATCAGGAGGACGCGACCGACCGGATATACAAGGACCTGAAAAGCGTTCTGGACCCCCGGGCGCTCTATGTCAGGACAGAATATAATGTTCGCGGCGGCATCGGCGCCGTGTGCGAAATGGGAAATAAAGCAAAGGAAGAGAAATGAGAAAGTACGGTTTTCCGGTTTTTATGGCGCTGGCGGTCCTTGCGGGATGCAGCGGCGAAGCGTATGTGAGCGTCAGCAACGAGACGGCTTCCGCGATCCTTGTAAGCGTGAACAATGAACCGAACGTGGTGCTGAGCCCGGGAGATACGACCGACAGTTATACGGTGACCGTCATGAAGGGCATGGTCAATTCCATTCCGGTTGACGCCACGGGCGACTGGATCGGGAATTACTCCGGGACGGCTGCCGTCACGGACGGCGAACACAGCGTCCACCGCATTCAGCCCACACTTGCCGAGGTCAATATCGTCAACACCTCCGTCGATACGGCGAGCTGCCGGCCGGAAGGCTACGAACGTTTCTTTTTTGACGGCAGCGACAGCCTGCACGGAAAACTTGCGGTCGACGGAAGCGTTGTCCTGGACTATTCCGGCCGCTATATTTTTACCGGGAGCAGCACCGAGAGCTGGTTCCCCGGTTCGGAATACCGCTACGAACTTGTCCCCGACGCCTGCGAGATCGAACTGGACAATGCGCACCCGGTTTGGACGATCTATTACGTTTACATCAGTCCCTCCACCGCCAGCGAATGGGGCGATGACCGACTGGGCGACGATATTCTCTCTGCCGGAGAGGCCTACGTCTGGCGTGCGCCCGGCGATGTGGCCTACGATATGCGCGTGGAAGCGGGGGACCCCCATCCCGACAGCGTGCTGTACGCATACGAGTTCTATGACACCGAAGGATGTCCCTCCGACTTCACCTGGATCTATGAATTTCCCGCCATCTTCACGGCGGTTACGCAAACAAGCAGTTCAAAGACCGCTCCTGCCGCGGAAACCGTCATGAAGCGCCATGCGCTGAACAAGCCGGCGTATTATCCGGAGATCCGCATCGAAAAGATCCGCAAGAGCGAAGCCGGAACGGCCGGCGAAAAAGCAAAACGCAAATAGGACAAAGAACCGCTCAATAATAAAAAAGCCGCCCGATGAGCGGCTTTTTTTTATTCAGGAACGGGACATTTGATTAAATCCTGACAGCATGGTTCTCAAGCATCACGTAAAAATTCACATCGGCACCCAAGGCTCTGAAAACTTTCATAATGGTCCCGATCGTTGCGCTGTTGGCGCTGTTTTCAAGTTTCGATATCTGCGCTTTTTGTACGCCGACGAGTTTCCCGAGCGCTTCCTGGGATAAGTGCCGTTCCCGCCGGACAGCCCGGATCATTTTTCCCAGGATATCCATGCTCAGCGCATATTCATAGTCATCGCGTTCTTTTGTTCCGGCTCTGCCGATATACTTGTCCTTCATGTCGGAAAGCGTGTAGGTGTTGAATGCTTTATTAGCCATACGATCCCTCGCTTTTCTTGTGTTTCATATATTCCTTTCTTAAAATTGCGGCTTTGTTTATCTCTTTTGCGGGGGTCTTTTTACTTTTCTTGAAAAAACCGTGTGTCGCTATAACGAGGGTCCTGTGATTGCAGATCTTATCCCAGAAAGCAAGCAATCTGATCTGAAGCCCCGAATATCCCGTGCGAAACTCCCAAATATCGTTTTGAAGTTTTTTGAAAAAGGACACATCATTCGTTTGCTCTGCCAGATCGATATGATACAATACTTTCCGGGAAAGTTTCGGCTCGAGCTTGGCAATAAAGTCATTCGCTTCTTCAAGAAAAATAGTTTCAAAGTACCTCATTTGTTTTCGCCCCCTCAAAACACACAAATATATAAAAAGTATCCATAAATAGAAACATATTTTTTAAAAAATAATCTTCGTCATAAAAAAAAGCCGCCCGATGAGCGGCTTTTTTAGTCTTGATCGCGGACCTTACAGATTGATGAATTCAGGTGCGATCGTATCGCCTTCGATCGTCAGGATCAGATATCCGGGATTTTTCTCGCTGTCCTTCAGCGCATCCATGATCAGAAATTCCGTGTTCCCGAGCGTGGCGCTGTTTTTGACATGGTCATGCCCGGCAACGACCATGTCGACGTCGTGCCGCAGGCAGAGTTCCGTGAGCAGCTGCAGTTCCTCCACATAGGGATTGGTCGCCGTCATGCGCCGGATGCGGAAAAAGTTCGTATGGGTAAAAATGACGCAGTTCCGGTACTGGGGACGCTGTGTCTCAAGAACGTCTTTCAGCCAGGCGATCTGTTTGCGGCCCAGGGTCGCGGCGCCGTTGTCCAGACAGATGAAAAGATCGGAATCGTTCGGCGTATGCACCGTGAACAGGTAGGTGCTGGTGCCGAAGAGTTCGTAGTATTGCTCCCAGCCGTGAAAATAAAGATCGTGATTTCCCGCAAGAGGGAAGGTCGGCAGGCTGTCCTGCGGCGGCAGCTGCCGGGCAAAGGTATAAAAGTCCTCATCGTTGCCGGTCGTGATATCCCCGGCCATCACGGCGCCGATCGCCCCGGCTTCCATGGCGGCATCCAGGAAGATGTTCAGGTTCAGGGTGTCGCCCACATGCGTATCGCCCATGGCGTAAAGGATATAGCTGTCCGCTCCGGTCGTGATCGCTTTGTAAGGATTCCCGGCGTTCCATGCCATGGACTGTTCAAAACGCTCTTCGACGGTCTCATAGGGCATGACAAAGCCGCGCGCTTCAAAGATATCGCAGGCGGAGAACAGGATAAGCAGAAGGCTTAACCCGAATAAGTGCAAACTGTTATATTTCATAGCTGATCCCCGTTCTGAAGAAAAATCCGAAGTAATTGGCGCTGATGTTAAAGACCCCGGCCTGTTTGTACCAGGCTTCGGCGAAGATGTGAAGGTCCGGGATCGCTTCATAGGAGCCCCGGACGGTCAGCATCGGATTGGTTTCCTGGTTCATCAGAAAATGATCGAAATTCGTCAGGGCGAATTCCACGTTCCAGGGATGCTCCGCGGGTTTCAGTCCATAGCCGATACGGTAGATCAGGTTCCAGTTCTCGCGGATGACCGTATTGTCCGTGCCGGGGTACTCGGCGATAGCCCGGGGTGTGAGACGGAAGGCACGGAACCCGTTCCCCAGCATGACATGGAATTGCCGGTACCCGGTCCGGGCAAGAAGTCCCCAATTGTTCTCGTACTGCAGGTCCGAATAAGGCTTATGCAGAAAAAAAGCGCTGAGTTCAAGAGGGAATTCCCGGATCTTAAGATCCTGGGTGATCCCGAGCCGGAGTCCGGTCAGGAAGCTTGGGGTATTGCCGGCCGGCTCGAACTGCAGACTGCCTGCGAAACGCGTACCTGCCGTGCGGTATTCCGCTTCGCCGGCCGTGCGCAAATAGAATCCTTCCGAAGCGTTGTGCTCGCCGGCGTCGATATGCGCGGAGAACTGCCATTGCGCGGACAGCGTCCTGGACGTAAGCAGCAGCAGGA
The DNA here is from genome assembly GCA_937862595.1 of uncultured Fidelibacterota bacterium. Lineage (GTDB taxonomy): Bacteria > Fidelibacterota > Fidelibacteria > Fidelibacterales > Fidelibacteraceae > M50B103. The sequence continues at coordinate 718 of CALMFL010000046.1, read as the reverse complement.
CTGCAAGGATGAGGGGGTGTATGCCGATGTGTTTCATAGTACCTTATTTTTTGATTTTCTCTTTTATGCCGACGGATCGCAAATGATCCCCGGAACCTGCCCGGCGTTCCCGCGGGCGTCAGGAGGGATCTTCGGAGCTCCGGTCCTTTTCAGCGCGTAAACTCCGCCAGCTGGATCTCGGTCCCGTCCGGGTCCCTGAAAAAGGAGAAGCGGACCGAGGGATCCGGCGAGAGCGGGCCGCGGAGCAGGGGATAGCCCGCGCTTTCCAGCCTGCGTGCGGCTTCGTCCAGCGACTCCACCCGGAAGCCGATCGAGAAACCGCTGTGCGGCGGGACCTCGCCGTCGCCGATCAGTTCGATCGCGGCTTGGCCGGGCTCGCCTAGAAAGGCGATGTCCAGGTTCCCCGGGGACATCCGCCTCAGAACATTCAAACCGAGGACGTCGCGGTAAAAGGAAAGCGAGCGTTCAAGATCGCTGACGTAAAGCGTGACGTGGATAAAATTCATAGGGTTCCTTTCCCGGCGCGTTGCCGGCTGCAGGGTTTGATTCAGATCTTCTTCCCGATATAGAAGACATAGCCGTAGAAGGCCTTATATTGGTCATACAATTTCGCTTCATGCCGCTGGTTCTCGACGAGCGCTTCGGCAGTTTTATTTCCCGCGTGGCTTCTCAGGTAGTCGGGCTGCACTGAAACCTGGGGAAGGTAAAAATGCTGGGT
>CALMFL010000045.1 GCA_937862595.1 uncultured Fidelibacterota bacterium | reverse complement strand
CGGGGAAGCGAGCAAGAGCATCGCGGACCGCGAAGCCTACTGGTACGTGGACGCCCCGGCGAAGGTGGCCGTCAGTCCCCGGCTCGGATTCTCCTTCCCCATCTCCGACAGGGGCGTGTTCCATTTCAGTTACGGACATTTTTTCCAGACACCCAATTACACCTATTTATATACGAACCCGAGCTTCCAGCTCGGAAGCGGGACCGGTCACCAGGGGACTATCGGGAATGCCGCGCTTGAACCCGAAAAGACCATCGTCGGGGAGATCGGCCTGCAGCAGCAGCTGACCGGCAATCTTTCCGCGGATATTACGGTCTATCTCAAGGACGTCCGCGACCTGACCGGGACCCGTGCGGACGTTATCGAGGTCTTCGGCGGTTCCAAATACTATTCGAAGATCGTGAACAGCGATTTCGCCGTGATCAAGGGCGTGACCCTCTCCCTGAACCAGCGCGACCCCAGCGGATTCTATGCCGGCGCGGACTATACCTTCCAGATCGCGAACGGCACCGCCTCGGACCCCTATGCCTACATGAACGCCGTGTCGGGCGGATCCGATCCCGAAGTGCAACTCCTGTCCCTGGCCTGGGACCAGCGGCATACCGTCAATCTGGTCGGCGGCTACAACACCTCTTTCTGGGGCGTGAATGTGGTCGGAAGCTACGGCAGCGGCCTTCCCTATACGCCCCGCGCAAGCGTGGATATCACCTCCCTGCTGGAGAACTCGGACATCAAGCCCGCCACCTTCAACGTGGATGTGCGCGGATTCTACCGCGTGAGCGTTGCCGGATTTAATCCCGAATTCTTTGTCCGGATCACCAATCTGCTGGACCGCCTGAACGAGGTCGGCGTGTATAACGACACCGGCCGCGCCGGGTTTACCGGGGAGCAGGAACGCGTGGAAGCCCTGAACGTCGCGACACCCGTCAACAGCATCGCCGAATTCTATAACGCACCCTATAATTATTCTGAGCCGAGACGCATTGAGATCGGAATGAGGATAAACTTATGAAAACACTCAGGAACATGATCATATGCCTGTTGATCACCGGAACGGCTTTCGCTCAGAGCGGACAGGAATACCGGCGCTCCTCCGTGCATAACGCCAACCTGGTCCGCACGGTGTTCGGGAACTGGGGGGTCGTGGGACAGCCGATGAGCAAAGGCCCCCGCGGCGCCTGGATCTACGATACCAACGGATACATCGGGGACATCTCGCCCATGGTCGGCGCGGAAGTGTCCTATTACGACAGCGCCCAGGACAGCAATTACACCTTTCACAGCGTCGTGGTCTGTCCCGTGGACCGGCCCAGGACCGAAGAAGAATCCTCGACCACGGGCAAGCTCTGGACCTTTGAGCCGCTCGGCGGCTATATCAATGCGAACCAGACCAACATCGCCATGAGCACGAACCCGAATTCCTGGCCGCTGAACTGGCCGGACAAGATGAACGATCCGGACGATCCCGGCTGGGGCGGTTCCTGGAACGGCTATTTCGGGAAAAGCGTTTTTTCCGCCGACCAGGAAAGCTACTATGTGATGGATGACAATAACGACGAAGAATTCAATGTCCGCGCCAATACGGCCTATGCCGGGTTCCCCGGTTACGCCTTCCGTCCGGATTCCACCGATCTGACCCGCAATGGGCTCGGACTGGAAGTCAAGGTCCGCGGCATGCAGTGGCAGCAGTTCCTGGCCTCGGACGTGATCTTCTGGCTCTATGAAGTGACGAACACAAGCACGACGGATTACAGCAAGGTTGCCTTCGGCATGGTCTGCGGAACTTATCTGGGCGTGACCGGCACCGAAGATTACGGCGAGTACGATGACGACTGGTCCTTCTTTGACGTCGAGAACGATATCACCTACACCGGCGATTTTGACAACAACTGCCGGCGCAATCCCAAATGGCAGGGCCCCGTCGGCCTGGTCGGCTACGCCTTCCTGGAAAGTCCGGGCAACCAGTATGACGGGATCGACAACGATGCCGACAATAACGCCGAAACCTATCCGGCACTCAGTTTTTCGGCACCCCTGTTCACCGAGGAAGATTTCGACACCGTCGTCTATGATCTCGGCGACCAGGTGGTGACCATCGATGCGAACTACAATCGCCATCTGGTGACGATCACGCAGGATACCCAGGTCGTCCGGACCCGCGGCGCAACCATCACCCTGGTCGCCGGGGTGACGAAACTGATCGAGGGGAATGTGATCGATCAGTTCTACAACGTGAACGAAAACGTGTATGACGGGATCGATAATGATCTCGACGGCCTCATCGATGAAAATTACGTGTATCATTACCGCCAGATCCGTATGAAACAGGAAGCGGACAAGTATGATGTGGACCGGGACGGCGATGTCACCGAGATCATCAATGTGATCCTCTATGACCGCCTGAATCCCGTCTCGCATATCGACTATGTGAACGGGCTGGGGCTGGACGATCCGATGATCGATGAAAAACGCTCGGACGGGATCGACAACGACGGGGACTGGAACCCCGAATACGATGACGTCGGCGCGGACGGCAAGGACTATACCAACGATCTCGGTGAAGGCGACGGACTCCCCACCGCGGGCGAACCGAACTTTGACCAGACCGATGTGGACGAATCCGACCAGATCGGCCTGAGCAGTTTCAATTATTTCTCACCCTCGAACGAATACCCCATGAACGACGACGAGCTGTTGTGGGACTGGCTGAAGCCCGGTTTCTTCGACATGCCCACCAACATTCAGAACGGCGAACCGGTTGCCGGCGAGGACGGCGACTTTATTTACGGTTCCGGCTATTTCCCCCTGCGCGCCGGCGAGACCCAGCGTTTTTCGCTGGCCCTGGTCTACGGGCACGACCTGGATGACCTCTACAAGAACCGCCTGACCGTGCAGAAGATCTACGACAGCGATTACCGCTTCCCCTCGCCGCCGGACAAGCCGACGCTGACCGTGGTGCCCGGGGACGGAAAAGTTACGCTCTACTGGGACCGGGAATCGGAAAAATCGATCGACCCCGTGACCAAGGAAATGGATTTCGAAGGGTACAAGATATACAAGGCCACGGACCCCGATTTCAACGAACTTTACTCCGTGACCAATGCCAACGGCGTGGTCACCGGATATAAGTGCCTGGAGCAGTACGATATCGTCAATGATGTTCAGGGAATGTTCGAAGCAAGCTCGGAACTGTTCCAGGAAGCCGACGGCTTTACCGTGAACCTGGGCAGCAACACCGGACTGCAGCACAGCTACGTGGACAATGACGTGATCAACGGCAAACAGTACTATTATGCGGTCGTCGCCTATGACCGCGGGGATGCCGCTTCGGACATCTACCCCTCCGAAAACACGAAATTCATCTCCGTCCAGCCGGACGGGACGATCATCACCGACATCAATACCGCGGTGGTCCGGCCTCAGCCCGCCGTTGCCGGGTATGACGCCCTGAACGAGAACACCCTCCTTTATCATGATGCGGGTCCTGCCAGCGGAATGATCGCCTACGAGATCCTCGATGAAACGCTGCTGACCGATCATACCTACCGCGTCACCTTCAACGACACCAAATACGACAGCGTTGACAATAACGGGAATGACACCCTGGACCTCGAAGATCCGAGAGAATTCACGCCCTATACCACCAGCTATTCGGTGCTGGATCTTACCGGCCATACCGAAACCCTCGGGATCGATACGGCCTATGCCTTCCTGGATAAGCGGAACATCATCCTCCGCAGCGTTCTGATCGCGGATGCGGAGTACCCGGACACCTATCTTGACAGCGATGAATTCGAGATCGATACGGTGCGCGGCCGGATACGGCTGCCCCTGACAAGCGCCTTCGATCCGGGTAATTATGTGATCAACTATCAGTATTATCCCGTGTATGAAAGTCCGAAC
>CALMFL010000044.1 GCA_937862595.1 uncultured Fidelibacterota bacterium | reverse complement strand
AGACCCCGTCTCCGGAAAGCTCGGGACTGATCGGAACCTACCCCAATCCGGCCGGAGGGAGGACGACGATCGATTTTCAGCTGGTTTCCGAAGCGCGGGTCGAGATCCGTCTGACGGATCTGGCCGGCCGGACCGTTGCCCTGTGTGCGAACGATACGTTCCCGGCGGGTTATCATTGGCTAAACTGGGATGTTTCCGGCTTGTCTGCAGGATTATATCTTTGTATTTTAAGCTGTGACGGACAACTGACCGATACCCGAAAGATGGTCGTGCTGAAATGATCAGAACACTTATTAAAATTGCGGTCTTGTTTACCTTGCTCGCCGGACTGCATGCGGGCACCTATGAATACGAATATTACCTTCCGGCGCCGCGTATCGAACAGGTCCTGGGCTATTCGGTCCTGGAGATCGAAGGATGCGCCCAGTCGGGAATACCCGGTGAACCGCTGCTGCCCAAACAGCCCGTGACGATCCTTCTGCCGCCCGGAGAAACGCTTCGCTCCGTCGAGGTAGTTAAAGAAGAACTCGTCCGCTACCCCCTGATGCTGCCCCTGCTTCCGGCACAGGCGGACCGTCCCTATTCGGAAGGGATTTCCGCGCAAGGCTTTATGAAGAATGACGCGGCGTACGGCAGGGTGAAATACCTGCGCGAAACCATCCGGACCAAAGTGGAATGGTTCCGCGGCGCCGGCGTGCTCAGCGGCGCGATCGACCCGGCGGAGTATTATCCCCTGTCGGGCAATGTCGATGTCGCGCAAAAGCTGATCCTGCGCGTAGTCACGGAACCGAAGGCCGGCGGTGCCCCGGGAATGCCGCAGCGGCTTGATCTGCTGGCAGACGTCCTGCAAAACCCCGACATGCTCGGCAGCTATCCCGCCCCTTCCGAAGATCCCCGGGAGCGGCTGCTGATCGTCACCTCCGACGCCTTCGCCCCCGCCTTTGATACGCTGATGGATTTTTATTCCCGTTACGGGATCGTTTCCGAACTTGTCACGACGGAAGATATCCTGCTGAGCGATATTGCGGGCAGGGACCTTCAGGAAAAGATCCGCAACACCCTTCTGGAAATCTACCTGAACCGTGGACTGGATTATGTCCTTCTGGGCGGGACCAGCACCGTCGTGCCGCACCGCGGACTGTCCGCCTACGTGATCTCGGGGAGCGACTACTATTATTCGGACAATATTCCCGCGGACCTGTATTACGCGGCGCTGGACGGCACCTGGGACAATGACCTGGACAATATTTTCGGCGAATACAACGACTCGACCGGATATGACGAATCGGACCTTCTGCCCGAATTAGCGATCGGGCGCATGCCGGCGGCAAGCCTCGCGGAACTGAGGAATCTGATCCGCAAAAGTATTCGCTATCAGAAAGAACCCGTCACCGAAGACCTTGATCGGCACCTGATCCTCGGAGAATTTTTATGGGATGATCCCGAATCCTGGGCGGGCGATTATCTTGAGCTGATCATCGGAGAACGGGACGACAACGGTTACACCACCCAGGGCTTGTCCGACGACCTGTTCCTGACAAAATATTACGACAAGGACAGTACGGACTACTGGGATCAGGATGTCGTGAAAAATGAACTGGCGCAGGGAAAAGCCTTCGTGCATCACGACGGGCATGCGAACACCTCCTACCTGATGAAGTTCTACACTTATCAGATCAACGACAGCGATTTTTCCGCTGTGAACGGCATCGCTCACACGACCCCGCTCATCTATACGCACGGCTGTAACTGCGGCGGATTCGACTATTCCAACGCGATCGGCCCCCGGCTTGTCAACGGCCCCAATATTTCCGCCGGCGGGGTGTTCAATTCCCGCTACGGCTGGTTCAACGAGGGTACGACCGAAGGGCCGTCCATCCATCTCCACCGGGAATTCGTTCATGCGATCTACGGATCGCATGTTTATCAGTTCGGCTGGGCGCATACGCTCTCGAAGATCGCGACCGCACCCTGGGTCAACGCGGCAGGCCAGCATGAACAGAACGCCCTGCGCTGGACATTTTATACTATCAATATTCTGGGTGACCCGGTCATGCGCATCTTCTCCGGAAAACCCGATTCGGCAACGGTTCTAATAGAGATCAGCACCCTTCCCGATACCCTGCTTACCTTTACCGTGACAAAAAATACGGTACCCGTAGAACATGCGGGGGTCGCCGTGCACGACCCGGAAGGGAACGGCATCGCGTTCGGACGGACGGATGCCGCCGGCGTTCTGCAGCTCGGCCTGCCGGAGGACCGGACAGGGGATGATTCCCTGGTCTGTTATATCAGCGGAGAGAATCTGATCCCAATTGAAAAAACCATTTCCCTGACCCCGGCGTTGACGGCGCCGGTTAAGGATTTTACGCTCATGCGGATCTATCCGAATCCCTTCAATCCCGTGACGAACATTCATATCGAACTCCCGGCTGCCGGAGAATGTGAAGTCGCCATTTACGATCTGCGCGGACGGAAAGCCGATACCGTTTACAAAGGCTATCTGGAAGCGGGCCCGCGGGATCTGCCCTACGACGCTTCCCGCCTTGCCGCCGGCCTGTATTTCTGCCGCCTGACCCGTGCGGAAGTCAGCATTGCGCGAAAGATGATCCTGCTGAAATAATCAATGAACCAAGAATAAAGGAGACGGTATGCATACCCCCTTCCTGTGCGGAAAGAAAGTCGATCTGTGCCCGGTCGGGTCCGAAGACCTGGACATGCTTCAAAAAGGATATAACGATCCGGACGTGCGGGATGCGATGTTCATGTATTTCCCGCTCACCGAAAACGGCACCCGGGAAAAGATCGAGAACATGGTGCAGCACGAGCAGGCCATCAATCTGATGATCGTGGAAAAAGAGACCGGCCGGTCCGTCGGGCATGCCGCCCTGGTGCGGCCGGACTGGGTGAGCCGCATGATGACCTTTTATATCGTCCTGCTGGACAAGGGCGTATGGAGCAAAGGATTGGGAAGCGAAGCCACCCGGATGATCGTGGAATACGGTTTTTCCATGCTGAACCTGAACCGCATCCAGCTGCACGTGAATGCAGAAAATGAACCTGCAAAAGCCGTGTATTCCAAGATCGGCTTCAAACACGAAGGAACGCTGCGCCAGGCCATGTACAAGAACGGCCGTTATTACGATTTCTGGCTGATGGGACTCTTGGCGGAAGAATTTAAAAAATAAACGATTTAGATATTGATATATTTGAATGCCGTAAGATGAATTGTATTGACAAATATTGGCAATCAATCGTAATTTCACTACAACTTACTTTAAAGGAATTTTACAATGAAAAGAAAACAGATGCCCATGATCGTGACCTGCCTCTCAGTGCTCTTTTTTGCATCGGCGGCCGCAACGGAACTCCCGGATTATTTGTCGCTTCGCCGGGCTTCTTCAAGACATACCGATAAAAGCGGACTGGTGAAACCGCAGACGGATAAAAGGTCGCCCCTGACGATGTCCGGCGCAAAACAGCGGCTGGATCAGGATGTCGGAAAAATCCTCGACCGTACAACGGATATCTGGCATTATTATGTCAATAATCTTTATACCTACGATGATGCGGGAAACATGCTGACCAGCATTTATCAGATCTACGACGACAGCACCCAGCAATGGGTCAATCATGAAAAATCCGAGAACACCTACAACAGCGAGGGCGATCAGCTGAGCGAACTCATCCTGATGTGGGAGGAGGAAGAATACTGGTTGGAAAATTACATGATCGAGTATTCCTATGATGCGAACGGGAATGTCCTTGAAGAGCTTGTGTATTACAATTACAGCGACTCGCTCGAGCTGAGCAGCCGGACACGTTATATTTATAACACGTCCGGACAGCTGACCGAACGTTATGACGATTCCTGGATCGACAGCAGCGGGACCTGGCTGGAAAGCGCAAAAAGCGTTCTGAGTTATGATGTTAACGGCAACAATACCGGCTATATCCAGCATTACTGGTACACCGATGCCTGGGACCCCTCGCACCAGATCGAGATGGACTATGACGACCAGAACCGTTTGACGGAGGAGATCTATTCGTACTGGACCGGGTCGGAATGGTCTGCGACCACACGTTATACCACGGAATATGGCGAAAGTCCCGATCCGGTTACACGCATCAATCATTACTGGGACTCCTATACCACTCATGATTGGGTGGCCAGTTATAAAGAAGACTACAGTTACGACTCAAAAGGAAATCTGGTTCGCACCCTCAGTTCCAATTGGGACGCCGCCTGGGTCGAAACCTCAAAATATGAAACCGTTTTTGACACCACCTACGACTATGAAGACCTGATCCTGCCGTCCTGGTTCCGGATGATGCCGCGTCCGGACCGAAGCATGCGCGTCAATGACGCACATTTTGAAAAAGACGGTGAAAACTGGATAAAAACCTACGATAATGATTTCGTCTATACGGAAGTCACCGAGACTGCGGTCCGGGTTGCGGCGGGAACCCCGTTCCGGGTTTATCCCAATCCGGCAGGGAATTTCCTCTATGTCAACCCCGGCAATGCCCTGAACTATACCCTTGAGCTCTACAATATTGCCGGAAAACGGATCATGCATCAGAATCGAAGCGGGATGTCGGAATTCTCTCTGAGGGAGCTGCCGCGCGGCATGTATTTGGTCCGGATCACGCCATACGGACAGATGCCGCAGACGCAGCGGATCGTTTTAAAGTAATTTCATTGTCATTTAATGAAAGAAAAACCCGGTTTATGCCGGGTTTTCTTTTTTGCAGAAGGATTTTCTGCATGTGAATTCGATCCCGCAATCTAAAAAGAACCCGTATTCAAACAACAGACGAAAAATAAACCAAACAATCATCATGTACCGGATATACTGCCTAAAACCGCAATAAATGATGAACTATACTGCAAACCGTACGGGCGAATTGCGATTCGCCCCTATGATATAAATCTTGGACGGGTGAATGGCGATTCGTCCCTATGATATGAATCTTGGACAGGCGAATAATGATTTGCCCCGGCGATCCGGAGGACACGATCAATAGGACGCGATGAATCGC
>CALMFL010000043.1 GCA_937862595.1 uncultured Fidelibacterota bacterium | reverse complement strand
GGGTTCCGGGGTACCACGGAACGCGGCGTCTACATTGAACGGGAGACCGACGAAAAGACCGGCGTTCCCGTCCTGAGCATTTACGGCAGCACGCGGAAACCCACGCCGGAAATGCTGGCGGGCCTTGACGTGATCGTCTTTGATATTCAGGATGTCGGCGCCCGCTTCTACACCTACATTTCCACGATGTTCAATATCCTGGAGGCCGCGGCCGAAAACAACATTCCGGTCTATATTCTCGACCGGCCGAATCCCGTCGGCCGGCTTGCCGAAGGCCCCGTGATGCAGCCCGGCTACACCTCCTTCGTCGGCATGTTCGCCATTCCCCTCCGCCACGGCATGACCGTCGGCGAACTGGCGCTGATGATCCGCGGCAAGGGCTGGATCAACGCGGCGGACAAGCTGGACCTTCATATCGTCAAAATGTCCAACTGGAACCCGGGAAAAAGCTACGAAAAAACAAAACTCCCCTGGGTTGCCCCTTCCCCGAATATCCGCAATCTGAACGAAGCGCTGGTTTATCCGGGCACCTGCCTCTTCGAGGGAACGAACTTTTCCGAAGGCCGCGGGACCCTGTACCCCTTTGAATGGGTCGGGGCACCCTACATAAAGTCCGACGAGGTCATCCGCGCGCTGGAAGAGCGGCATATCCCCGGCGTCGACATCCGGCCGGTCGCCTTCACCCCGCAGGACATACCCGGAACGGCCATGGACCCGAAATTTGAGGGCGTCCCCTGCGAGGGCATCGCCCTGACGGTGACCGATCCCGTGCAGTTCCGCTCGCTTGAGTTCGGCATTCACCTCATCGACGTGCTGAACACCCTTTATCCCGAAAGCTTTGCCATCTCCCGGCCCGATTTCATGGGACAGCTGTGGGGCAACGGCCTTGGCGTCGACATGTTCAACGCAAAACGGCCGGCCGCCGAGATCATCGGCAGTTACCGGGAAGAACTGGACGCATTCCTTGCGGAACGGGAAAAGTATTTGTTATATTAGTATTGCCGAGAGATCGGAACCTGAGAAAAGAAAAAAGGAGATCATGATGTTACACAAAGCCGCCATACTGCTGATCGCGCCGCTCCTGGTCCTGATGGGCTGTTCGGCAAGGACCGGGATGGAAAACGCGCAAAAGGAAGGATTCCCGATGTTCAAAGGAAAGAGCGTCGGCGTCGTGACCAACCATACGGCGGTCGACCGGAACGGCGAGCATCTCGTTGACCTGCTGCATGCATCCGACGAAGTGACCCTGAAAGCGATCTTTGCGCCGGAACACGGTTTCCGCGGAGACGAGGAAGGCGGGATCCACCTGGAAAACAATATCGATCCCCGCTCCGGCGCCCCGATATACAGCATTTACGGCGCCATACGCAAACCCACGGAAGAAATGCTGGAGGGGATCGACATCCTGATCTTCGACATTCAGGATGTCGGCGCACGCTTTTACACCTACATCACCACCATGGGCAATATCATGGAATCCGGTGCGGAAAACGGGATCCCGGTCTATATCATGGACCGCCCCAATCCGATCGGACGGCTGGCTGAAGGTCCCATTATGCAGCAGGAGCACATGTCCTTCATCGGCAAGTATCCCATTCCCATCCGGCACGGCATGAGCGTGGGCGAACTGGCGCTGATGATCAGGGACAAAGGCTGGATCAACGAGGCGGACAAGCTCGAGCTTCACATCGTGGAATGCAAAAGCTGGGATCCCGGAAAGCCCTTTGACAAGACCGGCATGGCATGGATCGACCCTTCGCCGAACATGCGCAATGTCAACGAAGCGCTGCTGTATCCGGGCATGTGCCTGTTCGAAGCGACCAATTTCTCCGACGGACGCGGCACGGAACATCCCTTTGAATGGGTCGGCGCGGATTATATCAACTCGCAGGACGTGATCACGGCCCTCGCCGGGCGGAACCTTCCGGGCATCCGGGTGGAAGCCATCGAATACGTTCCCGTCGATATGCCGGGCTATGCCATGAACCCGAAATTCGAAGGAAAGACCTGTCAGGGACTGAAGCTGACCGTCACCGATCCCGTCAACTTCAAATCCGTCGAGTTCGGAGTTCACCTCATTCAGATCCTGCAGGCGCTCTATCCCGACGATTTTTTGATGTACGCGCCCCGCATGGGAAGGACCTGGGGTAACGGCGATTTTTACACCGGGATACTTGCCGGAAAAAGCGCCGATGAGATCATTTCCGCCTATCAGGAAGAATTATTACAATTTATCAAGCTTCGTGAGAATTATTTGTTATATTAGCCACTATGAGCACCGTTGCCATCGTAGGCCGCCCGAATGTTGGAAAATCCACCCTCTACAATCGTTTCTTACGTAAGCGGAAAGCCATTGTACACGAAACCGAGGGCGTGACCCGGGACCGGACCTACGCCGAGGTGGAATGGAGCGGACGCGACTTTACCGTCATCGACACCGGCGGGATCATGATGGACCCCCGGGACCCGATCGAATCGGCCATTCGCGACCAGGCCATGATCGCGACCGAAGAAGCCGACCTGATCCTCTTCATTGTCGACGTCACCGCGGGGATCACCCAGTTCGACGATTATATCGCCCGCCTGCTGCACCGCAGCAACAAGCCCGTTCTGGTCGTTGTGAATAAAGTGGACGATGCCCGCTTCGAGCTGGATGTCCATGCCTTTTACGCCCTGGGATTCGGTCAGCCGGTCGAAGTGTCCGCGCTGAACGGACGGTCCACGGGAGATCTGCTCGATGCCATCATCGAACGCCTTCCCGACCGCAGCCACAGTCCCGCCACGCGCTTGGACCACGACCTCAAAATATCCATCCTCGGCATGCCCAACGCGGGAAAATCCACCATTGCCAATACCTTTCTCGGCAAGAACCGGCACATCGTCACCGATATTGCGGGAACGACCCGCGACAGCATCAACAGCGAGCTGAACTATCAGGGGAAGACCGTGATGCTGGTGGATACGGCAGGGCTCCGTAAAAAAACAAAAATCTCCGATTCGATCGAATACTACAGCTTTGTCCGCACGAAACGCGCGATCGGCGAAAGCCATGTCTGCATTCTGGTCGTGGACGTCAACAAGGGCTTCTGCAGTCAGGACGTCCGCATCGTGCAGGAAATACTGGACCAGCGCAAAGGGCTCATCGTCGCCATGAACAAGTGGGACCTGATCGAGAAGGAAACCCAGACCGCCATCGAGTACACGCGCGAACTGCACTACCACTTCCCCATTCTGGCCGATGTCCCGATCATGTTCATCTCCGCCGAAAAAAAACAGCGCCTCTTCAAGCTTCTGGATGAAGCCTTCGCCGTTCGCGAACGCATGCAGCAGCGGATCCCGACACCGGAGCTGAACGACTTCTTCTCGCAGATCATTCAGCGCACGCCGCCGCCGTCCGTCAAAGGGAAGTACATCAAAATCAAATACGTGACCCAGATCCTGGAAAATCCCCCCATGATCGCTTTTTTCTGCAATGAGCCGAAGCTGATCACCGAGAATTATAAAAAATACCTGGAAGGCGCTTTCCGGAAAAATTATGATTTTAAAGGCGTTCCCGTCAAGTTCGTTTTTAAAAGCAAGTGACCCTGCGCCGTTCCTGATCTGTCATTTTTAAAACTATCCGATATGATAAAGACCTTCGGTCATTTTATGATTGTTTTTTTCCCTTATCCTGCCTTATATTTACCCGCGATCAAGATTCACAACGAGAGAGAGAAAGAATCTGATGAAAAAAATTAGCGCCTTATTCTTCATGCTTCTTGCATGCGTTCCGGTTTTCGCCAATGATGCGAAGGACAGTCTGTACACCCTGATTTCCGAAAGCTTCGGGACAAAGAAGATCGAAGCCCGTCTTGAACTGGCCTTTATGACCCGCGTCAACGATTTTACGGTATCCTACGAACAGGCTTCCCTGGCCTATGAAGAGGCGCGCAGACGGAACCTGCCCCCGCTTGAAGCGAAGGGGGCCTATTACCTGGGCATGGCTTATTATTATCATTCCGATTTTGACAGCGCCATGCAATATTTCCTGCTGTCCGAGTCCATCGCGAAAACGCTTCAGGACCACAAGCTTCTCGGCTATCTGTATCAGCTGATCGGGACCTGCTACAACACCTATTACGGCGATCAGGCGCTGGCCCTGGACTATTACAACCAAAGCATCCGGTATGCCCTGCTGTCGCAGAATTACCGCACCCTGGGAGCCACCTATTCGGCCATTTCCAACATGCTCCGCGTCAACGGTTCCTATGAAAAGGCCCTGGAATTCATTCACAGGTCCCGCGACAGTTATCTGAAGGCGAATTTCACCGAGGGCGCCGCCTGGATCCGTTATATGACCGGTATTCTGCACAACAGCGTGAAGCTTTACGACGAAGCCCTTGCCGAATTTGAAGCGGCGCTGGCGCTTTACCGGAAACTGGTCGTTCCCGAAAGCGGGAATTATACCGGCGTTGCCATCTGCCTGGACCAGATCGCCGCCGTCCAGACCAAAAAAGGGAATTACACGGAAGCCCGGGAACTCAACCGGGAAGCCCTCGAACTGCACCGGCTGGGGCAATCCAGGTTCGGCCTTTCCACTTCCCTGAAATACCTCGCTGAGATCGAGTACCGGGCGGGCAATTACGATCTGGCGCTGGCGCATCTCGACAGTTCCATGATCCTGAAGAAAAGCATGAACGATATTCTGGGCCTTACGGGCATGTATGAACTCCTGGGGCTCATTTACCTTGCGCAGGAAAAATACGCCCCCGCGCTCGATATTCTGCAGACAGGACTGGAAAGCGCTGTCCGGAACCATCAGGTCCAGTACATTATGGACATCAACCGGCATTTGTCCCGGGCGCATCAGGCCCTCGGAAATTATGAAAAAGCCTACTACTATCAATCCGACCAGATCATGGCGGCGGATTCCATTTACAACTCCCGGGTGACACGGAACATGGTCCAGCTGGAAACCCTGTTCGAGATCGAAAGCCGGGACAAGACCATCCGGGAACTCCAGCAGGAAAACCGCATCCAGGAGATGTCCCTCGAACGCGAGAAGACTTTGCGCAGTTACATGACGGGATTTATCATTCTCTCTCTGATGATGATCGCCATGTTCATTTATTTTTCCATTGAACGCAGGCGCGCCCACACCGTTTTGATGAAAAGCAAGGCCTTGGTCGATGAGATCAATGCAAGCAAGGACAAGCTCTTTTCCATCATCGCGCACGATCTTCGCGGTCCCTTCAACAGCATTCTCGGTTTGACGGACCTCCTGAAAGATAATTTCAAGGCATACGGTCCCGAAAAGCTCGAACGCATGATCAACGCCATTTACAGCTCGGCCCACAACAGCTTTGCCTTGTTGAACAACCTGTTGGAATGGTCCCGCACGCAAACGGGAATGATCCAATTCTCCCCCGCCCCGATTTCGCTGGACGAAAGTGTCGGGGAGGTCCTGGCTCTTTTGTCCTCACAGGCTGAGCATAAGAAGATACGGCTGGACTACACGCCCTCTCAGCGTCAGGTGTGCGCCGACAGGAACATGCTACACACGATCCTCCGGAACCTGATCTCCAACGCCGTTAAATACTCCCGGCCGGACGACAGCATTGTGATCGACAGCCGGGAAGAGGACGGCATGATCCGTATTTCCGTCAGGGATACCGGGATCGGCATTCCCGAAGAGGCACGACGCCGGCTTTTCAACCTGGCGGACGGCTATCAGATCACCGGAACGGCGGGCGAAAAAGGAACGGGACTGGGTTTGATGATCTGCAAGGAATTCGTTGAAAAACACGGCGGCAGCATCGGCGTGGACAGCGAGCCCGGCAAGGGTTCGACCTTTTATTTTACCATGAAGAAAGACTGTTGACAGGCCGGAGCGG
Organism: uncultured Fidelibacterota bacterium; assembly: GCA_937862595.1. GTDB lineage: Bacteria > Fidelibacterota > Fidelibacteria > Fidelibacterales > Fidelibacteraceae > M50B103. The sequence goes on along the minus strand of CALMFL010000043.1, from coordinate 9,416 downwards.
CCCTGACATGACAATGCGCTGAATGAACTCTCCCGCACCGATCCGGCGTGCGGATCAGCGGTAAGCTCTTACTCTTTTACTTTATAATACTGGATGATGATCGCGTCAAACCAGCGGTTCGGCAGGATCTTTTTCAGGAAAATGGATAATTTCTGATCAAAGGAGCCGATGGCGTAACGCAGGCGCGGCCGCTTTTTTTGAATGATCTTTTCGATCAGGTGCGCGATCTTAACGGGCGGCTGTCCGCTCTGCTCGTCGTGTTCGATGACCTGCCGTGAACGCTCGAACTTATCGCCTTCGGGCTTCACGATCTCGCGGCTGGCGGTAAAGCCGGTCTTGAAGTCGCCCGGCTCGATCATGACCACCCGTATCTTCCGTGTGATCATCTCTTTATAGAGCGCTTCCGTCAGTCCTTCAACCGCAAATTTCGATGCGCTGTAGATCCCCTGGTAGGGCAGTCCGATCACGCCGCCGATGGAGCTCATATTGATGATCAGTCCCTGCTGCTGCTGTTTCATGACCTTCAGGACAAGGTGCAGCACGCGGTAAAGGCCGAAGAAGTTCGTGCCGAACTGCTCCGTCACCTGTTCCGGGGAGGTATCCTCGATCGCTCCGCCGATCCCGTAGCCGGCATTGTTGACGAGCACGTCGATCCGGCCTTCTTTTGCAAGCACCTGATCAAGGGCGGCGCGGACGGAGCTTTCCTCCCGGACATCCATTTTCAGGAGCGTGAAACGTTCGGGCTGCGGCCAGGCTTCGGGACGGCGCGAGGTTCCGTAGACCCTGTATCCCCGAAGGGCCAGATACTCCGCGGTGCTCTTGCCGATCCCGGACGAGGCGCCGGTAATGAATACAACGGTCGATGCGGGCGTAGAACGGTCCATATTGAATGATCCAATTATGTTTATAGGTTAAAAGGCTCGCTGATGTCCTTGCCGTTTCGTCAGCTTAAATGACCTTTTCCTTCTTGCCGACTTTCTTGAACATCTCCAGGCAGAATTCAAGCTGTTCCCGCGTATGCGTCGCCATATAGCTGGTCCGCAGCAGGCCGCGGCCCGGAGGGGTTGCGGGGGATATGATCGGGTTGGTGTAGACGCCGGCATCCATAAGGCCTTTCCAGACCTGGAAGGTTTTAATGTCCTTTCCGATGATGACCGGAATGATCGGGGTGACGCTTTCGCCGATGTCGAAGCCGAGGGACTGAAGACCGTTCCGGATGAATTCGGCGTTCTCTTTCAGCTGTTCCCGGCGTTCGGGTTCCGATTGAATGATCTCAAGGGCCGCCATGACGGACGCCACATTGGACGGCGGCAGCGAGGCGGTGAAGATCATCGCCCGCGACTGATGCTTCAGGTACTCGATGACCATTTTTTCGCCCGCGATGAACCCTCCGACGCAACCCAGGGATTTGCTGAAGGTGCCCATGATCATGTCCACATCGGCGCTGACGCCGAAATGGGCGGCGGTCCCTTCCCCGTTCGGTCCCAGAACGCCGATCGAGTGGGCATCGTCCACCATCAGGCGCGAGGGGTATTTTTTGGAAAGCGCAACGATCTGGTCAAGTTTGGCAATGGTGCCTTCCATGCTGAAAATGCCGTCGGTCACGATGAAACGCGGCACCTTGGGATCGGAGGCCTTCAGTTTCGCTTCCAGCTCTTCCATATTGTTGTGCTGGTATTTCTGTTTCGCGGCGCCCGAAAAGCGGATGCCGTCAACGATGCTGGCGTGGTTGTACTGGTCGCTGAAGATCATGTCGTCCGGTCCGCAGACCGTGCTGATGGCGCCGAGATTCGCGCCGTAACCCGTAGAGAACACCAGCGCGCTTTCTTTATGCACAAAGGCCGCCAGGCGGGCTTCAAGTTCATCATGCAGCAGAATATTGCCGTTCAGCAGGCGGCTTCCGGTCAGACCGGAACCGTATTTCCTGAGCGCCGCGACACCCGCTTCGATCACCTTGGGATGGTTCGTAAGTCCCAGGTAGTTGTTCGAACCGAGCATGATCTTCCGCTGTCCGTCGATCGTCACTTCGGTGGCGTCGGACAATTCGATCTTGGGGTAATAGGGATAATATCCCATCGCGCGGGCGGTCCCGGTGCGGGTGAACGCATACATTTTGGTAAATACATCCGGGTACTTGCCAAACATTTCCTTGCGTTTGGCGTATAATTTTTGTTTTGCGACATCTTTGAATTGCGTTAACATGTTCCCTCACTTATTCGATTGTGGTGCAAACTGTCATTTCTTTTTTTGAACACGCGGATGCCGTAAGTCCCGTACGGATCAAAGCACATCAAGACCGCCTTGATAATTCGAAAACCGAAGCATCCATCCTGTGTTTTTTCGCATATTCCGTTTTCATTGTCCTCGGAACATACTCCTCTCAAAGGTTAAATAATACTAATCTTTATGCGGATACACAATGGTTTTTTTATCGCGGCACCCCGGACCTTCCGGTCAATCGGGATCGCCCCTTCAGTCTAGGCGCCGTCAGCGGAAAGTGATCCCAGGACCTGTTCCGCCATATCGGGATACAGTTGCGTCAGGCATGAAGGGCAGATGCCGTGCGACACCTTTTCACCGATCAGGTGAAAGAGCTCCGGCGACAGGTCGATCCACTGCGTTTCTTTGCTCTTGACCTTTCCGCAGACGCTGCAGACGGTCAGAAAAGAATAGTTCCCCCCGGCAAAGCTGCCCGAGCGGTAGATCACCGAGAGCAGGGCGTCGATATCCGCACCCCGGCGGGATTCCAGACCCAGGTCAATGACAATGCCGCGGATCTTCAGCGGCTTGCCGTCCTTGCCGCTTTCGACGATAATGCCGCGGTCCATGAACCAGACGTAGTTCCCGGAAGCGGTTCTGATGCGGTAGTCCGTCTGATACAGCCGTGTTTTGCCCTCCAGGACCCGCCGCATGGCGTCCATCGTCCCGGGGTGATCGTCGGGGTGGACCCGGTCGGTGAAGGCCTGATAACCGCCCGTTCGAAAATACTCCGGATCGAAGCCCAGCATCCGCGCTTTCAGGTCGTTGAACCGGACAGTATTGCTTGAAATATCCCATTCCCACCAGGCCAGCGTTGATCCCCGGAGGACCTCGTCCCATGCGCTTTGATAGTCATCCACTGCTTTTCTCCTATATGAAAGAGTTCCCGGCCCCGGCTCCGCCTTTGCCGTTTGGCGCATTTCCCCGCGTTCCCCCCAATTTGTAGCATATTTCTTCCATTTTCAAGCAGTTTATTCAGGAATGCGCCGGAGCGGGCCCCGGAGGCGCCGGGAGGTGAAGCGGACGGAAGATCAGAGGAAGAAAGTGCGGGGTTTATTTCCAGTTGAAGATATCTTCACTGAATTTCAGGTGGAAGGTGATAAAGAAATTCTTGAATTGTTCGTTCTGCAGTGAGAAATCAGGATCCTCATAATTCAGGAATGCGTACCCCACGCCCATCTGCAGATTTTTCATGAGCAGATAACCGAGTTCCGCGGAGGCGCCGATCTTTGATTCGCCGAGCGGCTGAAGCAGGATATAGCGGAGGTCTGCGGCGGCATACCATTTCAGGTTCAGGTCGTACTCCAGGCGGACGGCAAAGAAATCGGTCACGGTCCGGTCGCTGAAAAGCCCGATCTCTTCATCCAGGACGACCCGGCGGGCGTAACGGAGGCCGATCTCAAGACGTTCGGACGGCTGCCAGTAATGGTGCGTCGACAGGATGAAACGTTCCGAATTGACCTTGGGCTGGACGTGGGTGTTCCCGTCGACCAGATAGGCGATCTTGGCCAGAGCGTTGTAGCGGTCGCTGCGTTCGGGCCGGAATGCCATGCCGATCTGGTTATCGCTCTTGATCACATAGTCGTCCGTGCCGGACAGATAGCTGATCTTTGAATACACCGATTTGGCGATCACGGAAAGTCCGTGCCCGATCCTGAAATCGGTGCCCAGCATGTAATTGAACTGGCGCGACTCGGCGGTGCCCCGGTATTCCCACTTGCCGGTCGTTTTCCAGGGCAGTTCGGGGAGATATTCAAAGGCGGCCGAGACGGACTGATGCTGAACGGTCGGGATCTCAAAGTGATCGGAGGTCGAGACATTTTCATAGGCGAAGTTCAGCGTGAGGTCTTTGCTGACGACCCACCTGTTCTTCAGTCCGATGCTCGCACGGTTGCGGCTTTCACCCAGGGCCCCGCCGATCTCGTATTTTCCGGTCAGCTGGGTGTTTTCGGTCACTTTGGAATCCAGTCCGAACACGAACTGGTTCCCGGCATTCTCCCCTTCGATCCGGCGGAACTTGACGAATACGCCGAGTTTTTCGGACAGGGCGTAATTCAGGCCGACGGCGGTATGCGTCGGTTTCGACTGGTCCGTGCTTTCCAGGTTCTGGTCGCGTTCGACCGTGCCGGTCAGTTTCTTGCTCAGCCGGTAGCTGATATTCCCCCGGAGCAGGCGCGAGTGAAGCTCGGTCGGCGTGTTCAGGGTCTGACGGATCCGCGTCGCATCCTCATAGGCGAATTTTATTTCCCCCCGTTCCGCAAATTTGCGCCGGTACGCGACCGTGAACACTTCGGCGGAATTTTCGTTGACCGTCCCCGTTTTGTTCATTTGCCGGTAATATTCGGATAAGAGGATTCCCGTCTTCTCATTGCCGAGCGTCCCCTTGAAGCCGTATTTCTCGGAACCGGTTTCATTGGCGCTCCCGCTTTGCGAGACGTTCACGAAGGACGAATCCACCGTCCGGTAATACCCCCTGATGTTCAGGCTCTGCGAGGGTGCGAACAGCAGTTCGGCCTTATACGCTTCCCCGCGCGCGCTTTCGCCGCCGGCTTCCGGAGAGACGGATCCGGCGTACTCGCCTTTCAGGGATAGCCAGCGGAAGAACGGCAGGGTCGCATCGGCGCCGTAAAGCATATAATGTTCCGTCCGATAATTTCCCTCCGGCCGTTCCTCGATCACCGCCATCGCGCCGATCTTAAATTTTTTCAGCAGGGTTCCCTCATAACGCACGCCTGCGATGCCGGTTTCATTCTTGCTGCTTTGATATTCATAGGCGATCACGATGGTGACCGGATTCCCGTCCGGATCCAGGCTGGGAACCGGCTGTTTGAACATAAGCGACCCGTCGTTGTAATTGATCGTATAATCCTGGTATCGCGTGAGTTCAACGGATTTGATCACGACCTCGGAATGGTAGCGGTCGCGGGTCTGGATGACGACCTTGTCCGACAGCTCCGTCACGGCGCTCTGCGAGAGATAATAATACCCGGAAATGCCTTCGCCGCGGATCTCGTCCCGCTGCATGACGCGCGCGGTGAGCGTTGCGAACCCGGATAGCGTATGTGCCCCGAGATTCAGTTTTCCCGTCAGGCCGTTGAAGGTGCGGTTATACGCGCTGAATTCCGACTGCGTCAGGCCGGTATTAAAATCGCCGAACAGGATCGATGACTCGTTGCGTTCGAGTTTCACAAAAAGTTTTGACTGTGTTTGCGCGTCGTATTCCAGGGTGCTGGCGTCGCCGTAGACCGCATACTGTTCGGAAGGATCGATATCGCTAAAGAACCGGTCTTTGTAATTCCTGCGCGAATCGTAGGAAGCGGTCAGGCGGTATTTCCCGAAGAGGTTGCCTTTGGCGTAGAAGGCCGCCCGCCCGCCGTACATGAGCGACGCGCCCGGCAGGGAATTCTGTCGCCAGTCCTCGACATCGGGCTCATCGGGATCGACCGGGTAGGCCTGATAGTTGGACGCCCCGCCGCTGACGGAGCCGACCAGGATAAAGGGCTCCTGAGAGGTGATGAAACGAACGGGGAACTGGAAGGGCTCGCCCATGATTGTGATCTCCAGGATCGCGCGCGCGGCTTCATTCGGCGCCTGAACGCTGAATTCCAGCACGCCGTCACGGAGTGGCAGCTGGATCCCGGAGGAGATGCTGTCAAGGTCCGCGGAGGCGATGCTTCCGTGCGTGATATGGACGGTCGCGACCTTCAGATGGTCCAGCGTATAGCCCCATTCGTCCTGAATACCGAAGCTGAGCGTTCTTTGGCTTTTTCCGTCGGCCGGGATCTGGACCGCCTCCTCATAGGGAACAAGCTTGCGGGGCGGCCCGAGGACATGGATCTCTCTTTCGGCCATATACGCCCGGTTGCCGGCGCCGACGGATTCGACCCTTAAGGAAACGGGGCCGTCGGGAGCCGGGATATTCAGGAAGTCATAAAGGCCGTCGACCCGGATCTCCCCGCTTGACACCGGGATGTTATTGACAAAAAGCTGAGCGTGCGCCGAGGGCTTGCCCATCACGGTCACGGCAATGCGGTGCAGTTCCGTCACGGCATGCTCTTCCGGGCTCAAAATAAGCATCTGTGCGTGCAGAGAAGCCGCCAGCACCAAGAGGCTTATCAGGGACCGGATAATATGTGTCGTGATCCGTTTCAAGACCGTTTGTTCCTCACGCTTTTGCTTTTATCGTGTGTTTCATTGTTTTCGATCCGCTGACGGAGCGAATCGACCGGAACGCTTTCTCCGGCGTTAATTTTCTGGACAAACTCCGAATTGACGATGACTTCCACACGGCGGTTCAGGGCGCGCCCCGCAGCCGTGCGGTTGTCCGCGACGGGGAAATCTTCACCGTAGCCCGCCGTTAGGATACGTTCCGGCCCGATGGCATAGTTCTTCGTTAAATATTCCTTTACGGCGCCGGCGCGCTTCAGCGAAAGAAGCTTATTGTTCTCATAGGTGCCGGTGCTGTCGGTAAAACCTTCGACAGAGATCCTCAGGCGATCCTGCCAGATCAAAAATTCCCCCATCTTTTCCAGTGCGCGCAGCGCAGCCGGCTTCAGCGTTGAAGAGCCGACGTCAAATAAGGCGCCTTCAAGATTGATCCTGAACAAAACTTCCTCCACGCGGGTCGGAACGGTGTTCGTGATCGTTCGCGTTTGTTCGGTACGGCCGTTCGGCATGTCATATTCCAGCACGGCATTAAGGCGCGTGTTGGAGCGAATGGACCGATGGTCCAGCGGAATAAAATCGTATTCCATTTTGATCTGAGTTTCACTTAGCCAGTCACCCATATTCCATGCCACTTCTTGCTTGCTCAGCGCAGATGGCGATACGGAGGTCCCTTTAAAATCGCAGCGTGCGCTCTTGAACGTGAAACCTTCCGGTACCGCCGCGTTATAGCGGACATTTTTAAGCGTCAGCTCGCCGGAATAGCTGAGCTCGGTCTGGACTTTAAGGGTTTGCTCGCTGAACTTCATGCCTTCGGGCATATGGAACAGGAGCTCAACGCGCCGGTTGGCTTCACGTCCGGCCGGGGTGGCATTGGACGCAAGAGGCTGTGTATCTCCCAATCCTTCGGCTGTCATGCGTTCGGCGGCGATCCCCTTTTCGTTCATGTATCCCATGACCGCTTCGGCGCGCGCCTTGGAATGTTACCTGTTGTCCTTGAATTTTCCGCCGGCTTTCAGGGGAAGATTGTCCGTATGGCCCCTGATCTCGACAACAAGGTGTTTCTGCCATTTCATAAATTCAATGATCTCGTCCACGGCGCATTCATCCGGCCGGACCGGTTTCGTATCGCCGGGGGTGAATTCAAGTTTCAGCGTGATGGTCCAGGGCTGATAGACCAGCATCCGCAGCGATTCGCTCAGGACCGTCTGCGTCACTTCAAGCATGGCGAAATCGGGTTTTGCTGCAGCTTGCGTGACCGGGATCGGGGGTTGCGCCGTTTCCTGCGTGAGCGGCATCATAGTTTGTCTTGTTTCCTGTGTGACCGGAACCGCTCCCTCCAGGATAAAATTCGCCTTGGCGACTCCGCTGCGGGTCATTTTCACCAGACGTGAGGTCGCATCGCCCAGGAAATCGGAGGAGGATAGGACAATGTGGGAATCTTCAGGCAGGGTCAGGCGGTTAATGCGCAGAACGTGGTCGCCGAAACGGACGTTCGGGATCGAATATTTACCGTACTCGTCCGTGACGACGCGGATGCCTTCTTCCGTGACGATCTCAACGCCCTTGACTGCGGCTTCGTCCGGATCGTGCAGTTTATTCCCGTTCAGGTCATAAAAGACCTTCCCGAAAATAAAGCCCCGTTCGTGGATGATCCCCGGCTTCAGAATGACCTCCGCACGGGCCGTGTTGGATACCGTCAGGTAATCGCCCGGCAGCGTGGCGCCGGCGGCGGCATAGTTCACATTCTCGCCGAAACGGCTTTCCAGTCCAACGGTCACGCGGTATTTCAATTCGCGGGTCGCGCCGGGGAGCAGGGTATCCCCCATCTCCCAGGTCAGGGATTGACGGTCCCCCAGGAAGATCACGGAGGGGTCGGAGACGGGCTGGCCGTTCCAGAAGCTCCGTTCCTCGCGATAGCGGAATCCCGGAGGCAGCATGTCGATGATCTTAAGGTCATGAACGGTCTGATCGCTGCTTCGGTTTTCCACGCTCACGGTATAGGTCAGCATGTCGCCCTTTTCAATGACGCGCCGGTTCACGGTTTTCTTGAGGTACAGGAAGGGCGTGATGATGCGCGTTTCCGCGTCCGAACGCGAATCGTCGGCGCTCAGGGCGGTATCGGTGGACGTCAGGACGCTCGCCGTGTTCGTAATGGTCGACGCGTCGTCGGGCTCGTTTTTCACCCGGGCCTTGAAGAGGATCGAATCCGTCAGTCCTGCGGCCATTCCGATGCGCCGGAAGCGAAGCTCGTTCGAAACGGGATCAAGCCCCTCGCTCACAAGTCCGGAGGTATGGACCAGGGATGCCGGGATCCATTCGAGTTCTTCCGGCAAACGGTCGATAATGCGGATCGTATCGCTGAGAGCGTACTCCAGCGTCTCGTAGAAGATCCGGTAGGTCAGCGTGTCGCCGGGCAGGACAAGCGCCCTGTCGACGGTCTTGTAAGCCTTTAACGTGACCGGACGCAAGGACAGGTCCGTGTCCATCATATACCGGCCGGGGACATTGAGGACGATGCTGCGTATCCCGGGGTGGTATCCCTCCAGACCGACGGGAATGATCTCAAGCGTATACGTGCCGAGTTCAAGCCCGATGAAGGACCAGTAGCCGCTGCTGTCGGTCAGGGTCGTGTCGCTGAACAGGGGTTCCGCCGTCTTTGCAAGCGGCGCATCGGCTGTTTTCCGGATGATCACGGGAATGCCGGAGCGGTTGATCGGCTGACGGCTGACAAGATCGATGATCCTTCCCGAGATCGCGCATTTGTCCTGAACGATCTGCGTTTCTCCGCTTTCCGAGACCTCGATCTCCACCTCGTACTCGATAGTCCGGGTCACGCCAAAGCGATCCACGTACTGAATGATGATGGTATAGGAGCCGGAAACGAAGACCGGAATGCTGTAGCTTCCGTCGGCCGCGGTCGTATCCGTGCCGATCGGCTGGCCGCCTTGCATTAAGGTGACGATGGCGCCGGGCACCGGCGTATCCTCGCT
>CALMFL010000042.1 GCA_937862595.1 uncultured Fidelibacterota bacterium | reverse complement strand
TAGGTGCCGAAGTCGGCGCCGGTGACCGCGAGCACCTGGTCGGCCGGGAGGCCGTCGCCGCCCGCATGGCCGACCACGAGCGCCGTGACGCCACCGCCGGTGGCCGGCACCAGCTCCCGGGCCTTGCCGATGAGCTCGAAGCTCACCGGATGGATTTCATCGCCGATATGATCGATGTAAACGGCGATGCCGCGCCACGTGCTCTTGTCTACCGTGGGTTTCTCGTCTTCCACATATTCAAAGATGTCCGGGTACCGCTTGATGCAGATCCGGCACATTTTGCAGGCGGCGTTTAGGATCAGTTCGTTACCGCTGAATTCAAGTGCCGCAAAGGGACAAACTTTCACGACCGCTTCCCGGTCCCTGATCGCTTCCTGATGTACGATGATCTTTGCCATGTCTGAATGATTGCCTATACGTATTTTAGTTCGTGTAATTTGTCGCTGAGCTTTTTGCTCAGTTCGGCGCCGCTGCCTTCCCAGCGTTCGCTGGTGGTGTTTGCGGGCGGCGGGAATATTTTCAGGACCTGGGTCGGGGACCCGTTAAGGCCGTAATGCATTTCATTCCGGTCGTCAAGGTCGTTGAACGTGATCCTGCGTATCGGGCGCTCCTGGGTCTTTAATTTTAATTTGAATGAAGGCAGACGCGGCTGATGGATGTCCTTTTCCACGGTGATCAGACAGGGGAGCCGGACTTCCTGGATCTCGACCGATTCCGCCATGTTCATTTCCACGACGACGGAGCTCTCGCTGAGGGTATGGATGCGGCGTACGTTGGAAACATGGGGGATATGAAGGTATTCGGCGATCTCCGGACCCACCTGGGCGGTATCGCCGTCGGTGGTCATTTTTCCGCAGATAATAAGATCGGCATGGCCGGTACTGGCAATGCCCTGGGACAGCGCGTAGGAGGTGGCGAGTACGTCAGCGCCCGCAAATTTCCGGTCGGTCAGAAGGCAGCCCTCGTCCGCACCCATCATGTAGGCTTCCCGGATAATGGCTTCCGCCTGGGGCGGTCCCATCGTAATGACCGTAACATGCGCCCCGTTCTGCTCTTTGATGCGCACGGCGGTCTCGATGGCGTAAAGGTCGTAGGGGTTCATTTTTGAATCGATGCCGTCGCGTTTCAGGACGCCGGTTTTTTCATCGATCTCCACTTCCGACGTGCCCGGGACCTGTTTGATGCAAACCGTAATATTCATATTATCCTCAGTTTCAATTCAACTTCGAGTATAATATAATTTGCATATAATTACCATAAAAAAACATGGAGCCTCCGGCGCATTCCGGTCCGGTGTTATGGTAAAATATCCGAAGATTATCGAAAAAAGCGTTTGCAATGATTCCTTAAATAAATAAATTATTCCTGTCAACCAATAATAGGGGAGCAAAGGAAATGTTAAAGAAGATCATCAGTGTTGTGTTAATTCTCAGTTTTGCCTTAGCCTTTGCGGGCGAATTGGCCCAGAGTCCCGGATACGACATGGGATATATGCACGGCAAGCGCGACGGGAAACGAGATGCCAGCTGGCTATGGATTTTTGCCGGCACTGCCTGTAACTGTCTGGGCGCCGCCGTTGCCTATTTTGTCCCTGGTGACGTTCCCTCCGAGATGATCGTCGGGCAAGCTCCGGATTACAGCAAAGGCTATGCCGATGCCTATATCAGGGCAAAACGCTGGCGTCAGGTCATGTGGGCCTCGATCGGGATTTTAATTAACTCCGCGGTTGTCGGTACGGGTGCCGCCTCTCTGCCGAGTTAAGCGTTTCAAACATCCGGAATGTCCGCAGCAATGTGGACATTCCTTTTTTATGCCTCTTTTTTATTTTTAACCCCGACATGATCACAGCCAAAGACCGGAACCGATATGCTGAAAAAACTGATCTCAATGTTGCTGATGCTGAGCTTTGCACTGCTGCTTGCGGGAGAATCCCTTCAGGATCTGAGGTCCGATCCCGCAGCGGCCGAGGGCTCCCGCGATGGGAAGGAAGACGCCAGTCCCTGGTGGGTCCTCTCCGGAGCGGCCGGCGTGGGGGCCGGACTGTTCTTCTTTGCCGACCGTCTGCTGCTGGCGGGAAGCAGCTGTGCCCTGGGTGCGATTGCGCCCTGGTTTTTTCCGGGCAAGGTGCCGGCCGAAAAGCTGATCGGCAAACCGGCCGCCTATGCGCAGGCCTACGGCAAGGCATACCTTGATGCGAAACGCGGGAGACAGGTCCTTTACTCGGGGACCGCGGTCGCCTCGGGCCTCCTCGGCATGGCGCTCGGTGTCTTTCTGGCGCTTGTCTTACCGGGAATAGAGATCGATTAAAATATACCGGACCATCTCATAAGGAGAATGACTTGCATCGCTGTGCGCTTTTTATCTTCCTGCTGTTCTTGTCCGCCCTGCCTTTCGCAGAGGAGAGACCGCTGAGCCTTGCCTATGAAAAACGGCAGGCTTCGGCCGCCGCGGAAAACGGCAGGGTGTTTTTCGACCCGCACTACGGCATGTATCTCTTTGTCGATTCGCCCGTTTGCCAGCGTGTTGTCATGAACGGAGACCATTTCATTTATTATTATCCCGAAGAGAACGTCGCGCTTAAAATGACCAACCGCGAAGGAACGCTTTCAACCGCAGCCTTGCAGTTGTTCATGTATTCCGACAGAGAAGACCTCGGATTGCAGGGACTCGGTTTTGTCCTGACCGGCCATGAGACCGCCGGAGACACGCTGGTCAAAATTTGGGAAAAGCGGGGGAAGTCCAGGCAGGAATACATGCGTCTTAAGGTATATGTTTTTCGGGAACGGGTCGTTAAAACGATCAGCAGCGACGATAAAAAAGAATTGAAACGTGTGTTTTTCAGCGGCTGGCAGGAACGGGACCGCCGCTATTACCCCATGAACATACGGATACGCGAAGACGGCCTTGATACGGATTATTCCTTTAAAGATCTCCGCTTTCTGACGGAGATCCCCGATTCCGTCGTTCGCCGCTTCATCCTTCCGGAGGATTGCGAGGTCTATGAATACCGCTGGTAAAATCGCCTGCGCCGGCCTTTTTATGATGCTGGCCATTGCGGCGGCCCAAAACGACGCGGCGCTGATCCGTGAGCGCTATTTTGATTCGCCGGCCTATAAAGCGCGGTTCTCAAACCGGAAGATCACCACGAAACTTGAAAAAAATGCGGGCGGCACACCCCTGATCGCCGGCCTCTTCATGGAAGGCGTGTACCTCTATAAGGATTTCATATCCCCGCAGGATATGGACGTGTGCACCTTTCATCCCAGCTGCTCGGAATACGCCTTTCTCTGCCTGAAACACCAGTCCTTTCCGGAAGCGGTCCTGAATACGGGGGACAGGCTGCTGCGCTGTTACAGCGCCAACGAGATCTATTATCCGCAGGATAAGGTCACGCGTCTGAGCGAAGACTTTCCGGATACCACGCGATGAAACGCCTTATGTACATGTTGTCCGCACTCTGCCTGAGCTCCCTTTTCGCCGGAGAACTGGAAGCCTATATCGCAAGGTACGACAAGCCGCTTGCGATCGAGATCTACCGCCAAAAACTGAACGACGAAGAAAGCCGGGAAGAAAGCTGCCGGGCCCTGGCGCGCCTCTATGAAGAGAGCGGCCGGAACGCGGCGGCCGATACCTGCTATCGGGCTTTGCTGTCATGGCATCCCGGCGATACGGAGATTCGCCGGAACTATATCGGGTTTCTATACGGGTCCGGCGACTACGTGCGGCTTCGCTCGGTCCTGAAGGAAACACCGTTTGATCCCGAGTGGTCGCAGTCCTATCGGGCGCGATCCTATTTCCGGGAGGGCTTGTTCGACTCCTCCTTTGCGCTCGGAACGGAGCTGGCGCATTTGGACGACGGAAAACTGATGCGCCTTTCGCGCGAGGGCCTGGACCTAAGCCTGCGCTCGCCCGTGCTGGGCGGCCTGATGTCGGCCGTGATCCCGGGGAGCGGCAAGGTCTATGCCGGACGCTGGATGGACGGCCTGCAGGCCTTTTCCATGATCGCCGCACCGGCCTATAACGCCTATTATCATTTTTCAAAGAACGGCGCAGGCAGCGTACGGGGATGGATATGGGCCGCCGTCGGCGCCTGGTTCTATCTGAGCGATATCTACGGCTCGGTCAAAGCGGTGAACGACTACAACGCCATGCAAAAAAACAAGGTCATACTCAAACTGGTAGAATGAAGATCCTGAAGCACATCCTGCCGTTCTTGGCGCTGCTGCCGCTCCTGCTGTCCGCGGAGGATCGGCTCGTATCCCTCTATTCCCGCAGAATGCAGGCGGAAACGACGGGACGGAGGGACAGTCTTGAGATCATCGATCTTGCCATCGCCGACCGCTACCTCGCGCAGGGGAATTTCCCGCTGGCACGCAAATTTCTTGAGAGCAGCATGATGCTGGCGGAAGAGGAGACGGTCCCTGAACGCAAAATGGACCTCTATCGGCTGGACATCATCGAAGGCAATTTCAGCCGGGCTGAGTCCGGACTGCTGTCCCTGTATCATTTCACTCAGGCGCCGCATGTGCGAAGCCGGTCTGCCATGCTGCTCGGACTGCTGAAAGCGCTGTCGGGCGATTACGACGCGTCACGGGACTATGTGAAAGAAAGCTTTGAGATCGGGGGTCTTTGGACGGATGAACTGGGAACCGCGTTGGATGAACTGCTGAAAGACGCGAAAAATCGCAAAAAGGTCTTGACCGCAAAATATTTGTCCGCATTTTTGCCCGGCGCTGGCCAGATCTATGCAAAAAATGCCAAAGGAGCCGTCGGAGCGATCGGGATCGCCGCGTTCTGGGGCGGTTGGTTCGCCTACGATCTTCTGCAGCAGGATTATTTTTCAGCCGCACTGGTGCTGTTATGGCCCTGGCAGCGGTATCATCGCGGGAATATTCAGAATGCCGGATATTCGGTCGAACGCTACAACGCCCTCATTGAGGACGCGATCAACCGGGAATTGTTCGAGTTTTTATCGGAGAAAGCGTATCCGTGACCTGACGGGATAGTTTGAATCGACTTCATCAACCTATCCCGGCTTCGCCCAGCGGAAGAGGGGATGAGGAGAAAAGGAGAAGAGGAGAAAAGGAGGTTTAGAA
>CALMFL010000041.1 GCA_937862595.1 uncultured Fidelibacterota bacterium | reverse complement strand
TTTTGCTCGCAGGACGGGCAGTCCCGCTGTCCCGTTTGTCTGCTTGGCAAAAACACACCCGGTAAGTGAAACGGCATTTTTTCATGGTTTCAATACGCAAATAATCGTACATTGAAGCCAATGAAAAATATTTACAACATATCCGAATGGACGCAACTCCAAGCCCGCGTGCGCGAATGGAAGGAATCCGGCAAACGGATCGTTTTTTCCAACGGATGCTTTGACGTCCTTCACCCCGGACACGACGCGCTTCTGGAATTCGCGCGAAAACAGGGCGACAGGCTTATCATCGGGATCAACAGCGACCGCGGCGTCCGTGCCCTTAAGGGCGAAGGCCGGCCCGTTCATCCGGAAATGACCCGGGCGAAAACCTTGCTGGCGAACGGAAATGTCGACGCCGTCGTGGTCTTTGACGAGGCAACGCCCCTGAAGATCGTCGGCGCCCTGATGCCGGACGTGCTTGTCAAGGGCGGGGATTATCGTTTGGAGACGATCGTCGGCGCCCGCGAAGTCCTTGCGAACGGAGGAAAGGTTCTGGTCTTCCCGCGCATTCCCGGGTATTCGACGAGCAAGCTTCTTTCGGACATGCGGAAAAAACACGAAACAAAACAAGCTTAAAGGTGTTCTCACCATGATGAAAAAACATTTTATCTATAACGCATGTCTTGCCGCGGCCATCCTGACAGCCGGAGCTTCGGAGCTGCACGCCGAGAACATTCTGAAGATCCTTGAAGGGTACGGCCGCGATTCGATCGCCACCTTTTCCACCCAGAACGGGCAGGCGGAAGCCGCACGCTTGTTCAATTTACTGCTAGAACCCGATGGAAAGGTCGTGACGGAAAAGGCCGAGCAATACCTCAGCACGGCGGGATCTTCCCTGATCCGCTCATACCTGTGCGTGATGCTTGCGGATTATACATTTGTCAACAACGGTTTCGACAGCGGTCTGCGTTATCTTAAGCGTGCGGTCGACGAACACGATCCCATCCGGAACGACAGCTATTACCGCCTTGTGCTGGGACGCGCGCAAATGCTGATCGAGGAATCACCGGGAAAGACCGCGGAACATAAAACCACTGTTCTTTCCGAATATAATCCCGCGGTTGTTAAAAAGACACCGGAGCCCGCCGCTCCCGTTTTAAAACCCGATTCAAGCGCCGAAGCGGCACCGGAAAAACCCGAAATCCAGATCCCGGAACCCGTTGCAGCGGCGCAACCGGCGTTTCGCATTCAGACAGGCGCCTATTCCCTTGCGGAAAACGCGGAGAGAAAGAAGGTCTTTTTTGAAGGAGCGGGGTATCCCGTAGAGATCGAGATACGCGAAGGATCATCGGGTTCGCTCTATCTCGTCCGGATCGGAGCGTACGAGACCTATGACGAAGCGAAAAACGCGCTGACCCGCCTAAAGAAAAACCACCCATCCGAAGAAGGCATTGTCATAAAGGTCGAAAAAAAATGAAACGCCGGATTGCTTTTCTCTTTCTTCTTGTTTCCGGCGCAACATCCCTGTTCGGGATCGTGGGGGACTGGGTTTCCTACGGATCCCGGCTCGACATGAAAGATCTGCACCTGTCCGGCAACTCGCTGCGCGCCGCAAGCCGCGGCGGCCTGGTGACCCTTGATCTCTCCACCGGACGTTTCGGAGCGCTGACCAACCTTGACCATCTCGAACATATCGATATCCAGCGTTATTATGTGAACAGCGACGGCTCCGAATGGTATTCCTATTCCGGGAGCGGCGCCGGCATCAGCATGCTTGCCGAAAACGGACAAACGGCCGTATTTGATTACGGATTCAACTCGGTGAACGCCTTTTCCGGAAATAACGAGCACGTTCTTGCCGCCTATAAAAATGAATTTACACCCGAGATCGCCCATTTTGTAAAAACCAACAACCGCTATATATTCCAGGACAATTACAACCAATTTCCCGACGCGCCTGAAAACATTTACGATATCGCCATTGTGGGCGACAGCATCTTTTTTGCCAGCGAGCTCGGCCTTTACAAGGCATGGCTCTACCATGCGAACCTAAAGCCCGAAAACGCGTGGACCCGCATAAATCTCGACAGCAGCAGCACGGTCCTTTCCCTGGGCGCGCTCGGGGACAGCCTGTTTTTTGTGAATGACAACAACGACCTGTACTGCTACTATTCCGGAAACGAAACCAGGGTCCTGCAGGATACCGAAACGCCGCTCGGATTTGCGCGGGCCAACGGATCGCTGTATTATGCAAGCGCGCGCGCGATCTATCGGGTTCCGGCCGGAACGGTCCTTTATCGCTCGCCGGAGACGATTGGCGGATTCTGTCTGAGAAACGACACGCTCTGGGTGGCTCCCGAAAACAAGGGAATACTCCGGATTGAGATCAGCGGCGGCGCTGAAACGGCATTTATGCCCAACACCATGATGCAGCTTAACGCAAAGTCTCTTGCGATCACGGACGATCATACCCTGCTTGTCTGCGGACTGAACGGCCTTGCCTTGCTTGAGGCGGGAAGCTGGCACAACCTGGTGTTTTCACCGTTTAAAACCGCCATCCGTGACGAGAAGTTTAACGACCGCTTTTCCGCGGACACGCTCAATATTGCCTATCAGATCGGCGGGCAGACCGCCACCTATGACGCCATGATCTCTTCGGCCGGCGAAGTGTTCTGCAGCATCACCGACATCAGCGCACGACCGGTTTCGGGACAATCCCCGGAAGCGGAGGGTCCCGGCGCCCTGATGCGTATCGACCTGAACGATTATCATTCCTATCAGGTTTATGACACGAGCGGCGGGGTGATCGAAGGAACCCAGGAATTGGGCGGGAGCGAATGGTACCTCAAAATGCGCGGACTGCAGGAAGACGCTTATGGCAATGTCTGGGCGCTGAACGTACATACCATTGACGCACAGCCCCTCATCAGGATCCGCCCCGACGGAACGATCCAAAAATATTCCGTCGCGGAATCCGGCGGCGCGCTTCAGATCCTGGCACGGGAAATGGTCTTCGACCGCTACGGAAGATTGTGGATCGCGAACGAGGCACGCCAGGCGGACGTTCCCCGGACAACCGGCGGGATCACCGTTTTTGATCAGAACAGCGGCGTCTGGGCGCTGATCACAACGTCGGACGGCCTAGCCAGCAACGACGTCTATTCCCTTGATATGGACCCCCTTACCGGGAATATCTGGGCCGCGACCGCGGCGGGCGTTCAAATGATCCGTACCCCCTCCGCTTTTGATAATGCCACCACCTTCAGCATGAACCCCAAGCTGGACGGACTGAGCGGGATGGTGCCCGTCAAGATCCGAATCGATCCGAAAGGGAACAAATGGATCCTGACTCAAAGCCAGGGCGTGCAGATCTATCTCAGCACCAATCGCTGGTTCAATGACGGGAGCGGGCTTACAACTGCCAATTCCGCCCTGCTGGACAATGTTGTCTACGATCTGGTGTTCGACACGAAAAACGGGTACGCCTATCTTTTGACCGCGACCGGATTGAGCCGTTATGAGATCGCCTGGACAGAAGAACGCGAGACCATGGATAACGTGATCATTTTCCCGCAGCCCTTCAGCCCGGGCGATGATCCCTACCTCGCCATTGACGGCATTGCCGATCAATCTCATGTCCGTATCGCCATGCTTGACGGACGGGTCGTGAAACAGTTTTCTGCCAATTCCGCCGAGAACAAGGGCAAACAACTGGTATGGGACGGCAAGCTGGATAACGGGAATTATCTGCCGCGCGGTGTTTATCTCGCTTTTATCACCAATATCGACGGGTTGCGAAAAACCGTGAAATTCGCGGTGAAATAAGCCCCGTTTCCCAGAAGT
>CALMFL010000040.1 GCA_937862595.1 uncultured Fidelibacterota bacterium | reverse complement strand
TTTATCACGACCGGGATTCCAAAGGACTGGCATGGGCGCCCGAGCGCATCGAGGTTTCCGCATCGGGCGACCTGGGGTACACCTACGGACATTATACGTTTACTTATCTGGATAAAAACGGAGAACCCGCGAAAAACACGGGTATCTTCCATACCGTCTGGAAACGTCAGCCGGACGGAAGCTGGAAATATGTCTGGGACTGATCCGGCGGCAACATAAAAGCCCCGGGAATCAAAAGCCCGGGTATAGTTCTCTCTTCATCTCATCCCTTATTGTTTGTTCCGGAATTTTGCGTCAGGCGGTGCGTTCCCTGTCGAAGTCCGGCTCATGTTTCGCAAGTTCCTCCGACATGCGCCGGTGGATCTCGTTTGAAAAGGCGCGCCGCGCATCGATGTCCTTGTCGTCATAGTCCGGGACGACCGGTTCGAGCACGTGCATGTCGATCCGGACGATCCCCAGGGTCAGGAAACGCAGAAAATGTTTGAAGAAGGGGGTATCCACGCCTTTTTTATCGGTCGCCCACGCGATCTGGCTGCGGCGCTTTTCGTCGAGAGGTTTTCCGTTCAGGCCCTTGATCACGAACACGGCCGGGACCAGCGGGCATTTCAACTGGTTGGCCACGACAAAGAGCGCCGAAGAAAAGGGGCGCAGCCAGGTTCCGTCCGACGTGGTCTTCTCCGGCGAGAACCAGAAATTGATTTTGTTGTTGACCACATCCGATACTTTTTTAATATACACCTCGGAAAGTCCGCCCGTCCGGCGGTCGACGAACACCGTTCCGACGGCTTTCACGACCGCGCCGATGACCGGCCACTTTTCGATCTCATCCTTTGCGACAAAGGCCATCGGACGGATCTTAAGCAGGGCGATGACCTCAATGTAACCCAGATGATTGCTTGCCATCAGAAAGCCGCGGTCCTTCGGCATGCGTTCCCGGTTAAAGATGCGCACCCGGATGCCCAGGATCACCCGGAGCGGCCAGGCCAGCGCCGGGGTCAGATAATGAATGATGCGGACCGACAGGTCCTTATTGAAGACGCCGATCACCCAATACAGGATGAAGAGCGAAAGGACCAGCGCAAGGGTATAAACGGCCAGCAGGACGATCCGTACAAAGGCCAGTAGATATTTCATGACGCTTCCGGGTTGATCAGGTGACCGAGGAAGAGGACGACGCCGCTTTCACGGTCACGGATCATGAAGATAAAGGGGTGGTCCGCGCGGAATTCGACCGGGGCGACCATGGAGGGCGCCGTGGAGGTCATTTTCATGATCACCGCCGTTGCCGCCGCCGCCTCCGTTTTGATCTCATCCACTTCGATAAAGGCCTTCTGCAGCACCGAGGAGATCATCAGGTCCTTGTTCCCCGTCATGCCGCTGAAATCGGCGGCGGGCGAAAAAGCCTCCGCCATGCCCAGGGCGGAAAGGCCGGGGGTCATTTCGTGATCGTCTTCCAGACGGAATTTCGGCAGATAGACCAGAACATCCTTGAAGGTCCGGGTTTGGTCGTGTTCAAGCAGAATGTCCTGGCCGATATAGCCGTAGAGTTCCGTAATGCCGGCGCGTTCGCGCGGGAGGATGATCAGCATGGTCTGGGCGCCTCCCTTGTAATCAAGCTCAAGTATCTGGAATTCATCCGTTTCCGAATACGCGTAATGGTGGCGCTGGTACATCATGTCGGTCCTGAAGAATTCCCCGCTCAGGGGATAAAAGACTTCTTTGCGGGTCATCTCCTTGCTGAAGGGATTCTCCCATTCGGCGTTGAAATACACCGCATTGGTCAGGATCAGGCGCGTCAGGGGCGTGATCGCGTCCGGGGGAATAAGGTCGTTGATGCGTCCCGCCGTCTGCTCGCTTACCCAGGTATTGATCGTATCGCGCGAGGGGGACGGTTTGTGAACAAAATCCAGGTTCCGCACTTCCCCGCGATAGAGGTCGCGGATGAGGCCGAGATATTCCTGGCGCAGTGGGAATTCCTTCTGCACCCAGACGGCATTCGCGATAGTCATCCTGAAGGCTGAATTCTCCGCCGACTTCAGGGCGTTCAGCATCCCCGCGAACTGCCGGTGGAAGGCTTCCGTCTGCGGTCCGTAATGCAGGGCGTCGCGCATTTGCGCCGCGGTCGTTCCGTCCGCCCCGGCATAGGTCATGGCCAGCGCCGAAGAAAGGCTCAGGGGCGAAAAGAACATATTTTTTAAGGGGACGTCCGTCATCTCCTGATACAGGTCAAATCCGAACGCGTTCATGCCGTCGGAAGGATCCGTTTCGACAGGATACGCCACTTCGTCCGGCACCGGCGCCGGCGGAACGGCGGGACTGTCGGCAATGACCTCTTTTTGTGCACAGGAAGCTGCGAGGATCATCACGAACGCGGCCATGATGATGCGTTTTCCAATCATAGTTAACTCCTTAAATGATCGTGTCTTTCAGGAATTTATCGTCTTGTCCGGGGTAATCGGTCATGTAGTGCAATCCCCTGCTTTCGTTTCTGCGCAGGGCGGAACGGACGATCAGGTATGCAACGGCGGAAAGATTGCGAAGTTCCAGCAGGTCCTTCGTGACCGGGGTCCGCTTGTAGTAATCTTCGATCTCTTCATAGAGGGTCGTCATCCTGCGGATCGCCCGGTTCAGCTGAACCTTTGACCGCACGATCCCGACATAATCCCACATAATGGCCTGCAGTTCCGCCCGGTTATTCCGGATCAGGCCCCATTCATGGGGATCCGTGACGCCGGTCTCGTCCCAGTCGGGGATCAGGACGTTGTTGTAGGTCGTGTGGCTTTTCTCGATCACCCGTTTCGCGGCGCGGTGGGCGAAGACGATGCCCTCAAGCAGACTGTTGCTCGCCAGACGGTTCGCCCCGTGCACGCCGGTATGGGCGGTCTCGCCCACGGCGAACAGATTGTGCATGGAGGTCTGTCCGTTCAGATTGGTCATCACGCCCCCGCAGACAAAATGCGCGGCCGGGACCACCGGGATCCTTTCCCGGGTAATGTCGATCTTCAGATGTTCCTGGCAGTGCGAGGCGATATTCGGAAAATGCGCCAGCACCTTGTTCGCATGCAGATGGCTCATGTCAAGGTAGGCGCAGGCATCTCCCCGCAGCTTGCATTCCGCGTCGATCGCCCGCGCCACAATGTCGCGCGGCGCCAGTTCCAGGCGCGTGTCGTAGCGTTCCATGAAGCGTTCCCCCGCTTCGTTGAGCAGGATGCCCCCGGAGCCCCGGCAGGCTTCCGAGATCAGAAAGGGCTCGCTTCCCGGTTCGTACAGGGCGGTCGGGTGGAACTGAATGAATTCCATGTTGGCGATGCGGACCCCGGCGCGGTAGGCCATGGCGATCCCGTCCCCCGTCGCCACCTGGGGGTTGGTCGTATGCAGATAGACGCGGGAAGCCCCCCCGGTCGCCAGGACGGTATAATCGGCCCTGAAAATTTTGACGTCGCTGCTTTTTTCATCCAGCACATAGGCGCCGAAGCAGATATTGAACGCGGATTGCAGGTTGTTGAGCACATGATGGTCCGTGATCAGCTCGACGGCCATATGGTTTTCATAGATATGGATATTGGGGTGTTTCAGGACCTTTCGGATCAGGACGTCCTGGATGCTTTTCCCGGTCTCGTCCGCCACGTGAAGAATGCGGAACATGCCGTGTCCGCCCTCGCGGGCAAGGTCAAAATGGCCGTCGCTCTTCATGTCGAAGTGAACGCCGTAGTCGATCAGCTCCTTGATCCGGCGGGGCGCTTCCCGGACCATGACCTCCACGGCATCCGTGTGGCACAATCCCGCGCCGGCGGTAAAGGTATCCTGGGCATGCAGGTCGATATCGTCCTCGTCGGTCGTCACCGCGGCCACGCCTCCCTGGGCCAGCGCCGTATTGGTATCTTCCAGACGGGTCTTGGTGATCAGGTTGACCTCGCCGAATTCGGCGACCTTCAGGGCAAAGCTCAATCCCGCAATGCCGCTGCCGATGACAAGATAGTCCGATTTAATGCTGTTCATTGATTTGCATCCGTATCCGTGTATTTTTACGGTCTAATGTACGAACAAATTGATATGAAGTAAAGAGTTCTGTTCTGTAAGAAGTTGATGGGTTGATGGGTTGATGGGTTGATAAGTTGATCTCCTACGCCACCAACTACGCCCCGAAGTGTCGGGGCTACGTTGGTCAAGAAGGCTACGGAGAGCAAGCCATCAACTTATAAACCCATCA
>CALMFL010000039.1 GCA_937862595.1 uncultured Fidelibacterota bacterium | reverse complement strand
TCAATGTCCGCGTTTACCGTCCTTTCTCGGCGGAAGCCCTCGTTGCCGCCCTTCCCGCAAGCGTGAAAAAGATCGCCGTGCTTGACCGGACCAAAGAACCCGGATCGCTCGGCGAACCTTTATATCTGGATGTCGTTGCGGCCCTGAAAGACAAAAAAATGACGATCGTCGGCGGCCGTTACGGTCTCTCCTCAAAAGAGTTCACGCCTTCCATGGTTAAAGCGGTCTACGATCACCTCGACAAGAAAGCTTTCCACGGATTTACGGTCGGCATCCATGACGACGTTTCCAACCGTTCGATCGAGATCCTTGAAAATATCCATTCTCAGCCGAAAGGAACCTTCTCGGCTAAATTCTGGGGTCTTGGATCCGACGGCACCGTCGGGGCCAACAAGAACTCGATCAAGATCATCGGCGACAATACGGAAATGTACGCGCAGGGTTATTTCGAATACGACTCGAAAAAATCCGGCGGCATCACCCGTTCGCACCTCCGTTTCGGCACCGCCCCCATTCAATCGGAATACCTCACCGTGAACGCCGATTTCATTGCGAATCACAATCAGGCCTTCATCGGACGCTACGATATCCTGGAAGGCATTAAAGAGAACGGCGTTTTTCTGCAGAATTCGAACTGGGAAGCGGATGAAGTGTTCTCGCACCTTACCCGCGATATGCAGCAGGTGATCATTGACAAGAAGATCAAATTTTACAACGTCAACGCCCTGAAGATCGCGGAAGAAGTCGGACTCGGCGGACGCATCAATACCGTCATGCAGGCCGCTTTTTTCATTATCTCCGGCGTTCTGCCAAAGAAAGAAGCGATCGCTCTCATTAAAAAAGCCATTGAAAAAACCTACACCCGAAAAGGCAAAGACGTCGTCGAAATGAACTGGAAGGCCGTGGATGCAACCGAAGCTGCGCTCCAGGAGATCAAGGTCCCCGCCACGCTGCCCGAAGTTGCCGCCGAGCCCAAGAAACTGGTTCCCGACGATGCCGATTCCTTTACAAAAAATGTCATCGAACGCATTATGCGGGAAAAGGGCAACGATATTTCCGTTTCGGATATGCCCTTTGACGGCTATATCCCGACGGCGACCGCCCAGCTTGAAAAACGCGGCGTCGCCCCGGCGGTTCCTCACTGGATCGCCGATAAATGCATCCAGTGCAACCAGTGTACCTTTGTTTGTCCTCATGCGGCGATCAGAGCAAAACTGATCGATCCGAAGGACCTTGACGGCGCGCCTGAAACCTTTACGGTCCTCGATGTAAAAGGCAAAGACGCGGATAAAAAATTCAAGATCCAGGTCTATGTCGAAGATTGCCAGGGCTGTGCGGTCTGCGTCAACGAATGTCCTGTCCAGGCTCTGGAACTTAGCCCGATCGAGACTGAACGTCAGGCGGGCGAAAATGCCAATGAAGCGTTTTTCCATGAATTGCCCACCGACAATATCGGTTCAAACCGTCTCTACAGCGTCAAGGGTTCCCAGTTCAAACAACCTCTGTTCGAATTCTCGGGAGCCTGCGCGGGTTGCGGCGAAACGCCCTACATCAAACTCGTGACGCAGCTCTTCGGGGACAGAATGGTCATCGCCAACGCAACCGGCTGTTCCTCGATCTATGGCGGGACCTTCCCCACCGTTCCCTATTGCAAGAACAAGGACGGCTTCGGCCCAACCTGGGCGAATTCTCTCTTTGAGGATAACGCCGAATACGGCCTCGGCATGCGCCTTGCGATTGATGCAAACCGGAAACAGTTACGCTCGGTAGTTGAAAAACTCGTAAAAACCTCCGTTAAACCCGAGCTCAAAGAAGCCCTGACATGGTCGCTTGAAAACTGGAAATCGGTTTCAGATGAAGCCAAGGCAAATGCTTCAAAGATCGGAATGCTTCTTGAAAAGGAGAATAAGAAAGATCCGCTGATCGGCAAAGCGCTGGAGTTAAAAACAAACTTCATCGACAAATCGGTCTGGGCTTTCGGCGGAGACGGCTGGGCCTACGATATCGGTTTCGGCGGACTTGATCATACCCTTGCCTCCGGCAAGAATATCAATATTCTGGTCCTGGATACCGAAGTGTACTCGAATACCGGCGGTCAGGCCTCCAAAGCCTCGCCACTGGGAGCCGTGGCACGTTTTGCGGAATCCGGCAAAAAGACCGCAAAGAAAGATCTCGGCCGCATGATGATGACCTATGGCTACGTTTATGTCGCCTGCGTCGCGATGGGCGCCAACAAGAACCAGCTCGTGAAAGCGCTTGAAGAAGCCGAAGCCTATGACGGTCCTTCGCTCGTGATCGCCTACTCCCCCTGCATCAACCATGGCATCAATATGAGCTACAGCCAGAAAGAAGAAAAGAAAGCGGTTGAAACCGGTTACTGGCTGCTGTACCGCTATAATCCTCTGCTGGAGCTTGAAGGAAAGAACCCCTTTACGTTAGATTCAAAAGAACCCAATTTTGAAGTGGTCGACTTCCTGAAAGGCGAAACGCGCTACAGCTCGCTTGAAACGTCTTTCCCCGAAAAGGTTGAAGCGTTCAGAGACGAATTTGTCAAGTACGCGAAAAAACGCTGGGAAACCTATCAGAAAATGGCTGAATAGCACTTTGTTACAATGAGAAAAGAGCGCCCCTCTCACAGGGGCGTTCTTATTTTCAGGGGACCCTGTCAGATTCGGCTTTGCCATTAGCGTAAATTTCCATATAATATCGTTCATTTTTTAAAGGACCCTCATGAAACTGCGGCATTTATTGATCCTTCTTCTTTTCACCCTCTCTCTCGTTCAGGCCGGGAACACTCCGGCGGAGCACGACACGCTCACGATCATTCAATATCCCATTATCAATGTTCCGCTTCTCGCCCTGCCCGGCGATACCATCCCGGTGGATATTTCGCTCTCGCCCGCGGAAACCGTCGCATCGGTCTCTCTGATATTCCGGGGTCACCGGACCGGTCTGGAATTTTTCGAGGTGCCGGACGATGCAGTGAACGGCCTTCGAAGAGTGCGTGCCGTTCTGCCGGCGTCCATGTTATACGGTCTCTATGATCTCGAGATCTCCTGTTCCGGAGAGATCGATGAGGATGTTTCGGAACATGCCGTGTATATTATTCCCGAATATAAGAATGACTTCACCTTCATCCATATCACGGACACGCATCTGCCCTCGCATTATTTTTGGGGGGACAGCGGGGTTGAGACCGACTCGACGGAACTGGAAGATTTCCGCGCGGTCATCGACGACATCAACACGATCCATCCGGAATTCGTCCTTCATACCGGCGATCTGATCAACGACGGCGAACTCGAGGCCTTGGGAATTCCGGCTATTTCCAGGGCAAAAAAAATATTGCATGAATTGGACGTCCCCCTCTTTCTGGTCGGAGGCAATCATGACCTCGGCGGATGGGATGCGACGCCGGCGCCCACCGGAACCGCACGGACGACCTGGTGGAAATATTTCGGATGGAAGTACCTTGACAATACCTCCCCGGGTGCGCTGATCACCCAGGATTATTCGTTTAATTACGGCGATATCCATTTTGCCGGCATGGAAGCCTATACCCTGTACGGAAGCTATGACGGCTGGCGCGACAATTTATACGGCAGTACCAGCTTTACATCGGGCCAGCTGCAATGGCTCGCCGGCGATCTTGCCGAAAATGCCGGTGCCGCGCTGAACATATTGTTTTACCATAATGATTTTGACGGGGATCTGAACCTTTCGTCGTTGGGCGTCGATGCGGCGTTCTGGGGCCATATTCACAGGAATACGGGCGATATGACGGCGTTTCCCTATGATATCAGCACCGGATCGACCTGCGATGGAAATCGCTGGTACCGGGTCGTCAGGGTGCAGAACAATGCGATCGTGAGCATGCAGGCGGTACAAGCCGGCATGTACGGCGAGGCGATCATTAAAACGGTGAATGCCGCAGGGTCCATGGTGCGGATTACGAACAACACCGGCATCGGCTTTCAAAAATGTCTGATCACCTTCACGCTTGAAGAAGGGAAAAGGCTCAGCTCCCTGAATAATGCCTACCTTATGCAAGTGGACACCCTGAATTCTCCCCACACGGTGTACGCCTATGTGGACGTGCCCGCGCACAGTTTCATCGATGCTTCGATAAGCGTGGAAGATATTCCCGAAACGGCCGCAGCCGGAACTGTTCCGGACGCTTTTTCCCTCACTGTCTACCCGAATCCTTTCAATCCGCTGCTCACCGCGGCGCTTTCCCTTCCCGATGACATGAACGTTACGGTCACCGTTTATAATGTGGAAGGCAAAGCGGTGCACCGGATCCCTTCACGTCCGTATTCAAAAGGCATGCACAGAATACGCTGGAATGGAGATGCTTATCCTTCCGGTGTGTATTTTTTAGGATTTGAGGCGCTCAGTACGACGGAAAAATACCACGTCGTAAAAAAATGCCTCTTACTGAAGTGATCGCTTAATGAAGGTACCGGTCACCCTGGTACATGTTGTGATCGCGCATATATTTCTGAAGGTCCATGATAAACGCCGTCGTCGTCGGCTCCCATACGGGAGCGATCAGGCAGTCTTCCGGCGAGCTGGTGATCACACGCTGTAAAATAATGTCCGGACGCAGGCAGGTGATATACTCTCCCGTGAATTCAACATAGTCTCTGTATTCGAACAGCGGAAAGGGCTTGAGGTGATATAATGCCGCAAGGCGTGTTTTGCTGATGACCTGAAGATGATGCAATTTCAGGAATTTCAGCGGCAACTCATTTAATTCCTCCGTCATCGCCAGCATCTCTTCGCGCGTTTCGGTCGGCAAACCCAGGATCAGATGTCCCGTAACATTAAGTCCGAATTCCGCAGCCCTCCGGATCGCCGACCGGGTCGTTTCCACCGTATGCTGCCGGTTCATCCATTTGAGCGAGGCTTCTTTCAGCGATTCGATCCCCAGCTCCAGATTAACGTCATAATCGGCGGAAATGTCTTTTAACAGCTGCAGCACATCATTTTCAACACAATCGGGCCGGGTCGACAGGGCCAATCCGACGACTTGTGGATGTTCGAGGGCCTTCCGGTACATGAGTTCCAGTTTGCGTACCGGAGCGTAGGTGTTTGTGTAATTCTGGAAATAGGCTATGAATTTGTTTGCCCCGAAACGACCGTGCAGAAAGCGAATGCCTTCGGCAAGCTGCGCTTCTATCGGCAGCAGCTTATCGGCGTAGGGCGGCGAAAACGACTGCGAGTTGCAATAGATGCACCCTCCCTTTCCCCGCGTGCCGTCCCGGTTGGGACAGGTAAAGCCGGCTTCGATCGAGACACGCTGAACCCGCTCTCCAAACCTGTCTTCCAGGTAATATTTATAGTTGTTATAGTGAAATCCTCTTCGGGCGTAGGGCAGCCGTTCTTTCATGATGAAAATTCCCGGTAAAACCGTTTATAATCATTGATCACAAGGTGCCTGCCGTTCTTTTGGATATAGGCGTGATCCTGAAGACGCGAAAACGAACGGGAAACGGTTTCCCGCGAGGTCCCGGCCAGGGACGCGATATCCTGCTGGAAGGGTATTTTCTTTATGATCACAGAATCCTTGTAGCGGTATCCGGATTGTTCCGCCAGATGGAGAAGTACGATACCGATCCTTCGGGTCGAATTTTTAATGTTCAGATTATGGATGCATCGGTCTGAATACCGGATCCGCTGTGCCATGTGGTAAAGTAAGCGATAGGACAATTCGGGGACGGTCTTTAACAGTTTTTTGAAATTTTCGCTCTTAATGCACATAAGCTCGCACGCTTGCTGGGCATAGACATTTGCCGAACAGATATCCTCGTCAAGCAGTGACAGTTCGCCAAAAAACTCACCCTCGCTCAAAAAGGCGAGGATGACTTCATGATCCGGGTCCCGGGTTATGGTGATCTTCGCCTGCCCTTTTTTTATTATATAAAAATACTGACAGACATCCCCCTGCCGAATGATCAGCTGATTTCTTTTAACTTTTTTGTGCGTGACCAGCGATGAGATTTTTTTCAGGTCGGAAACTTTTATTCCGTCAAATAATGGAATTTCTTCCAGCTCTTGATACATAACATACGCCCCCTATTTTTTTTCAGGTGCTATCCTGTCCAAGATCCCCGGTACCAGGTCAAGAAGTTTATTGATCGAACGGTCTTCCTTTTCCAGCCATAGCAAATGTGATTCCTGTCCCTTTTTGACGACAACGACCGCGATGGGCGTCACGCTGATGCCGCCTCCGGCGCCGTCTCCGCCGCTCTTTTTCCCCTCCGTGCCGTGTTCTCCCCCGCCGGCCGCAAAACCTATGCTGATCTTTGAGATCGGGATCAGACTGATATCCTGAACCACGATGGGTTCTCCGACAACCGTTTCGGTCTTTGCCAATGCCCGAACCTTGTCGAGCAGGACGGCGAGCGTGTCATCTAATTTCATTTTTTTGGTCCTTTTTAAATTGCCTGTAAAGGCATATTAATGTACATAATATTCCGTATAACTTCATAGATATTTTTGTATCGGCGGCAAGATCAAAATTCGGTTCCCGGTAATTCCATTGAAGATCGACGGACCTTAAAGACGTGTTTGGCATGATAGAATAAGCGATTCCGGCGGCCATCCCGGTCTGCGAAGGTTCCGCAAATCCGATGTTCGCCGACAGGGAATTGATCGAAAATGTGATGTAGCGCACAAATATTTTCTTCAGATATGAGCGGTATCTTTGCCAGTATGCCGACAGTTCGCCTTTTATGTTTTGGAGATCTCTGATCTTTTCGAAGAATCCATCCCGGATCCCTCCGGTATTCTTTTCCGCCGGGGTCTCCGGAACGGTCCCCTTCGGGGTCTTTTGACGTTTCGTCTTTTGTTTTTCCCTTTGAGCAAGCGGCAGGGTGAAAGGAAGGGGGATGCCGAAGAACCATACCGTAAAACGGATATGTTCAATGTCGTGCACCCTGCATCTTACGCCCAGAAAGTACCTGATCCAGAATGCGTCGATATCGGCGGCCGCTTTCTTGTCCCAGTATTTCCCTTTGACCAGGATCTTAAAGCGAATGAAGAGAAGTCCCAGCAGCATCAGCAGGGTGAAGAGCAGCAGGGAGATCACAATGTAGAGCAGGACCTTCATTGTTTTAGCTTCCGTTTGTACAGGCCGCGTGCCTCAAGAAAAAATTTCCGGTACACTTCCGTCCGGAAATCGGGAAAACTCCAGGAATAAGCATGAAAGGCTTTTTGATGGAAATAGAGCGTCGGGTCCGCATAGATCCCTTTCCCGAGAAAGATCTTCTGTCCGGCATATTTTGCCGAGGCCAGCACAAATTTATCCAGGTCCAGATATCCGGGATCAAGGTTGACGCAGCGCCGCCCGTCCCGGGCGAAAAGATCTTCGATGATGTTCGTCAGGCGCTTGATCTCCGCAAGCCGTCCGGGGCAAATCAGATTCTCAAACGAGATGAAAATTCGGTACAGGGGACTGCCCATTTCGGGCTCATAATAGTCGGTAAAATCAAAAATGAACCGCTCGCTTAAAAGATCCCGGGGACCGAATACCCGTTCGAGATGTTTCAGGCAGTGCGAAATATCGTATTCGGCCTGATAGATCACACCCACGATACACTTCACGTTCAGCGGTTCCTGAGTTCTCATGACGAAAGATACAAAAAAATGTTTTCAACCACAACCAGTCTCTTTTTTTAAGATGCCGCCGCTCTTTGCATCCTTTCCCTGCCGGAGTCCCCTCGAGGCCATGGAATAAATAGTCCGGGCACGGATTTTTTTACATTTTATTTGCTTTCGCTGTGTTTTTTACTTATACTTTTTAGCTTTTTTCAAATGGGTGTGTAGCTCAGCCGGTAGAGCAGCGGCCTTTTAAGCCGTTGGTCGAAGGTTCGATTCCTTCCACACTCACAGACACAAATCCCGAAGTTTTCGGGATTTTTTTATATGGTATTTATTTCGGCTTTTTGCTATTTTCCGCTACCAAATAAATAATGGAGACGGATCATGTCACAGACTATTATCGAAAAGATCGTTCAGCGCTTTGTGGTCGATCATCCTGAGCCCGTAAAAAGCGGGGATTATGTCACGATACGCCCGAAGCATGTGCTCACCCACGACAACACCGGAGCCGTGATCCCCAAATTCAATGAAATAGGCATCATGTCCATCAAGGATCCCCGCCAACCGGTTTTTGCGCTGGATCACGACGTTCAGAACAACGAGGAAAAAAATCTTCAGAAATACGCAAAGATAGAAGCCTTCGCCGCAAAATACGGGATCGATTTCTACCCCGCCGGAACCGGGATCGGGCATCAGATCATGTGCGATGAGGGCTACGCCTTCCCCAATACCCTTGCCGTCGCTTCGGACAGCCATTCCAACATGTACGGCGGACTGGGATGCCTGGGAACCCCGATCGTGCGTACCGATGCCGCCGGATTGTGGGTAAGCGGGGAAACCTGGTGGCAGATCCCCCCCCTTGCCAAGGTGGTCCTGGACGGCATTCCTCAGCCCGGCGTTACGGGAAAGGATATCGCCCTTGCGCTCTGCGGGCTCTTCAATCATGACGAGGTCCTGAATTTCGCCCTGGAGTTCCATGGGGAAGCCCTCCAACACATTGGCATTGAACAGCGCATGACGATCGCCAACATCTCCACGGAATGGGGCGCCCTGGCCGGGCTCTTCCCGGTTGACAACATAACGCTTGAGTGGTATGATAAACGAAATGAGGCCATCAAGGTCCGCGGACTGCTCGGCGTGGCCTCGGATCGGGATGTGAACGGCATTCATCCCCGGATCAATGACGATACCGTCGAGCGGCTGAAGAACGACATTCTCAGCGCCGATCCGGATGCAGGCTACGCGAAAGTGATCCGTCTGGATGTGGGCTCGGTCACGCCGGTCGTATCCGGTCCGCACAATCTCAAAAAACTCCATGCGGCGTCGGAGATCAATAAAAAGAAGATCCCCATCCATAAAGCCTATCTGCTTTCCTGCGTCAACGGCCGCTACGAGGATTTTGTGTCCGCGGCGAACGCGATCGCGGGGAAAAAGGTCGCCGAAGGCGTGGAGCTGTATATCGGCTGCGCGTCGAAGGAGATCCAGACCCGCCTGATCCGGGACGGGATCTGGCAAACCCTCCTGGATGCGGGCGCGATCGAGCTGCCCCCGGGATGCGGACCCTGTATCGGCTTGGGAAAAGGGCTGCTGGATGCGGGCCAAACCGCCATTTCGGCCACCAACCGCAATTTCAAGGGCCGTATGGGCTCCAAAGAGTCCGAGGCATACCTCGGCTCCCCTGCGACCGTTGCGCTCTCTGCGGCCGCGGGATACATCGTTGCGGACGATTCGGGCGTCTTCAAGCCCGTGTATGAGATCACCGAACATCCCAAGAACGCAACTTCTTCGGCAACGGAGATTCTTCCCGGATTCCCGGAGATCATTTCGGGACGCTTGCTGTTCTGTCCGCAGGACAATCTCAATACGGACGGGATCTATCCCGGAAAATACACCTATATCGACACCATGACCGACGAACAGCAGGCGCAGGTCGTCATGGAGAACTATGATCCGGAATTCGTCACGCTCGCCCGGGACGGGGATATCCTCGCCGGGGGATTCAATTTCGGGACCGGAAGCTCCCGCGAGCAGGCCGCAACGGCCTTCAAGCATAAAGGGATCCGGCTTGTGATCGCCGGATCGTTCAATGAAACCTACAAGCGGAACGCCATCAATAACGGATTTATCGCGATCGAATGCGAAGAACTTGTCCGTGACCTGAAAAAGGCCTTTGAGGGCAAGGGGCTTACCGTCGACACCGGATACGCCGTCAGCGTTGATTTCAGGCATGCCGCCATTAAAGCCGGACAAAATACCTACACGTTTACACCCCTCGGAGCTGCCGCGCAGCGCCTGATCATCAGCGACGGACTGCTGAACATGATCAAAAATAGTTAGGAACTTCACATGAAACGATCCATTCCATTCGTGTTGCTTTTATTAATTTTAACCGGATGTTCAACCATGCGCTATCAGACCAAAACACCCCTGCCGCTCCCCGAGATCGACCGGATCTATACCGATGCGGCGTTGGAACCGGTGCTGGACCGGGATGTCTTCCGGATGGCAATGACGGGATATTCAAAAATATCACCGGAGAACGGAACCTATCTCAGCATCATCGATTTTTCCCGGCCTTCGACGGATAAGCGCTATTACCTGATCGATCTTGCCAAGCGCACGCTCCTCTATCACACCTACACCTCTCACGGCGTGAATTCCGGCGAAGACATGGCCGTATCCTTCTCGAACAGGAACGGCAGCCGTCAAAGCAGTCTGGGCTTCTATCTTACCGCGGAGACCTACGAAGGCAAACACGGTACGTCCCTGAAGCTGGACGGACTGGAAAGAGCCTTCAACGGCAAGGCCCGGAAACGTTACATCGTGATCCACTCCGCAGACTATGTCAGCGACGACTTTATCCGCGAGAACGGGCGGCTCGGAAGAAGCTGGGGCTGTCCCGCCCTGCCCCTGGACGTTACGCCGGACATTATCGACCGGATCAGGAACGGCAGCGTCCTTTTCATTTACGGCAAGGATCCGGAGTATCTGTCGAAATCCAGGCTCATCCGCTAGACCGCGAAAACCCGGGACACGGATCTCCCGAATATATACGGACATTTTCGACACAACATAAAAAAGCCGGTCTCTCGACCGGCTCAATTATTATATTTCAATCTAACTCTATTTTACCAGAAGCATTTTCTGTGTCAGGACCTGTTTGCCGATGACCGTACGGACAAAATAGATGCCGCTGTTCAGGTCGGAAGCATCGACGTGCAGGCGGTAATTGCCGGCATCCATACTGCCGCTCGCAATGCTGCGGACCATCTTGCCGGTAATGTCGTACATGGCGATGTTCACGTCCATGGCGCGGTTCAGTTCAAAGGGCACGGTAAAGCTCGGATTGAAGGGGTTGGGATAGCCGGAGCCGAGGCTGAAGTCGCTGTTGGCAAAGACGGTGTTCTCGGGCACGATGACGGTCACAGGCTCCTGCGCGGTCACGGTCCCGTTGTAATCGACATCCTCGAGGATATAGCGATAGGTCACGCCGGGTTTGACATCACGGTCAGTATAGGCGTAATGGTTCGCTCCGGTGGAATTTCCCGCGCCGAACAGGGCGTCGTGCGTCAGATACGAGGCAATGACCTCATAGTCCGAAAGATCATCTTCACCGTACTGAACGGCGCGTTTGATCACAAAGCCCAGGTTCTGGGTTTCGCTTTCAGTCGTCCAGTTGATCTCAACATGTCCGTTCTCATAGCGGGCGGTCAGGTCCGCCAGAGTAATGGGCAGGGCCGGATCGCCGGAGTTTGAATATACGATCGCCGTCGTTTCCGTTGCATTGGCTGTAACCAGACCTTCATAACTGCTTTCATCGCTGAATTCTTTGAAAAGATCATTTACACCAACAACACCTTCGGGCCACGATACGGTGGATGTTCCGGACGCCGCGACTTCCAGCTTGATGCGCATGATGGTGTCGGGTGAATTTGAATTGTTGGAAATTGTACCGCCCGAATATAATGCAGGAATATCAGGATACTGGGGCTCGAATGCCAGCGAAAACGCATCCGAAAAAGTATCTGCTCCTGGATTAACCAAATTATACAAAGGCACATCACCAGACATGATAGCTAG
>CALMFL010000038.1 GCA_937862595.1 uncultured Fidelibacterota bacterium | reverse complement strand
GAAGAGCGCGACGAACAGGGCCGCAAAGACCAGAAGGGCAAGCGGAAAGGACACGGCGGCCGGATTGATGTCGATCATTTTCGCGATCTTCGGCGTGCCGTCAATGATGCCCTTATGGATGACCAGGTAGGTCAGTCCCGCCAATGCGGTAACACCCAGAAAGGATTTGATCTCAAACCTGGAATAACGGAAATAGATGATGAGGGCAATGAACGGGATGGCCAGGATATTCAGCAGGTGGATCCCGACGCCGATCCCCAGGACGTAGAACATGAACAAAATATATTTTTCGCCGTGTTTTCCCTCAATGTCCGTGGCGTCCCATTTCAGCACCAGCCAGACGGTCAGGGCCGTCAGGAGCGTGCTGAGGGCGTACACCTCCGTTTCAACGGCATTGAACCACTGGCTGTCGGAAAAGGCGAATGCCATCGCGCCGGCAAAGGCTGAAAAATAGATCATGAATTGCTGCTTGAGGTCCTGCGCTTTTCCGCGGAAGCGGATGATCAGCAAAATGATGCTGTAGTATAAGAACAGAATGGTGACCGCCGATGAAAGGACGGACAGCACGTTGGTCCTGAATGCGATATCGCTGTTAAAGGGGATCATGGAAAAGATGCGCCCGAACAGCAGGAACAACGGGGCTCCCGGCGGATGGGGAACGGAGAGGGTATAGGAACAGGCGATGAATTCTCCGCAATCCCAAAAAGACACGGTCGGCGCCATGGTCAGGAAGTAGATCACAAAAGAAAGAAGGAGCGATCCGAGACCGAAACCCAATTTCAGTTTATTTGCCTTTTTTATCTTGTCAATTAACATGATGGTCCTTCTGTTTGATTTATTTCTCTGCTTTCTTTTTTCCGGCCGGGCTTTTCGTTTCGGCTTCGGTATCCGCGTCTTTCGCGTCCTCTTTTTTAGCCGCTTCGGCCTTGTCTTCCTTCGTTTCTTTTTCGCTTTTCTCTTTCTGCGCCTTGTTCACTTCATCGACATAATTCAGGCGCAGGTCGCTGATCGTCCTGCTGAGGAATTTTTCTTCGTCCTCGGAAAGGTTTCCGGCGGTTTTTTCGTTCAGCGCGGCCAGAAGATCTATCGTTTGAGAGGCCTGCTCAAGCTCCCGCTCGATTTTTCCGCTCATCGGGTCCGGAAGCTTGCCTAAACTGATGAATGCCGACTGGACCAGGCTGTAGACTAAGCCCATGAACAGCTGTTCGCTTGAGATCTTATCTGCCATTTTTTCCTCCAAAAATTACTCTAGAAAGTTAATTTAATTCTATTTGCATTGTATAACAATAAAAACATCGCTTAAAAAAGCATACGCTGTATATGTTTCACGAGGGAAATGAGTTCCTGCGAATTTTTGGAAGAACCGCTTTCAAACGGGACCCTGCCCCTTATCCGATCCCGGCGTAATGCATCTTTTTGAAATAGTGGTCTAGAAAATATCTTCGGAACTCCCTGTTTTCGGGAAGCAGGAGATGAGGATCGCGGGCGAAGGCCGCAAAGGCGGCTTTACGTGTCGCTTCAAGGATCTTCCTGTCGGTCAGCAGATTGAGGAATTTCAGGTCCGGGAGTCCGTGCTGGCGTGCGCCGAAAACATCTCCCTGTCCGCGCTGGCGCAGGTCCTCTTCCGCAATTTCAAAGCCGTCGTTCGACCGTTCCATGATCTTCAGCCGCTCCTGCGACGCATCGGCCCGGTTTCGCCGGACCAGGATGCACCAGGAAGATTCCCCTCCCCGGCCGACACGTCCGCGCATCTGATGAAGCTGGCTCAGGCCGAAACGTTCGGCGTTCTCGATCAGCATGACCGTGGCGTTCGGGTTATCCACGCCGACCTCGATCACCGTCGTGCTGACGAGCAGATGGATCTCATTTTTAACGAAAGCCGTCATGATGCGGTCTTTTTCTTCCTTCTTTGTCTTGCCGTGCAGCATGCCGACATGGAAATCCGGGAATCGGGCGCTCAGGTCCCCAAACCCTTTTTCCACGGCCTGCAGGTCCGATCTTTCCGATTCGGCGATCAGAGGATAAACGACATAGACCTGTCTTCCCGCGGCCATTTCCTTTTCCAGGAAATCGTACACGCCGGGCAGCCGGTCGGGATCGACCGCTTTTGTTTTTACGGGGATCCTTCCGGGCGGCAATTCGTCGATGACCGAAACGTCCATATCCCCGTAAAGGGTCATGCTCAATGTCCGGGGGATGGGCGTTGCGGTCATGGCCAGCACATGAGGGTGCATCCCCTTACCGATCAGCGCGGCACGCTGGTCCACGCCGAAGCGGTGCTGTTCGTCGATCACGGCCAGTCCGAGATGCGAGAACAGCACATCTTCCTGAAGCAGGGCGTGCGTTCCGATCACGATGGGGATCTCGCCCGAAACGATCGCCTTGCGCAGGCTGTCGCGTTCTTTGCGCGTCATTTTGCCGGTCAGGAGACAGGACCTGACGTCCAGGCGGTCGAATTCTTTTTTAAAGTGCTCATAATGCTGGTTCGCCAGGATCTCCGTCGGCGCCATGATCGCCGTTTGAAAGCCGTTCGCCGTTACGATGGCGGCGGCCATGGACGCCACGAGCGTCTTCCCGCATCCCACGTCTCCCTGGAGAAGGCGGTTCATGGGGACGTCTGCGCCAAGGTCGGCATAGATCTCTTTTAAGACGCGTTTTTGCGCATCGGTCGGTTCGAAGGGCAAATGGCGGTATAATTTATGCAGAATGTCACCCGCTTTGCTGCAGCGGGCGGTATTGGGCGTCTGCCTGATCTTGTTCTTTTTGATTGCCAGCAGGCTCTGCAGCATCAGGGATTCCTGGAACTTGAAGCGCTGTTTCGCTTGTTCCAGCGCTTCGGCGGAATCGGGGAAATGGATCCGGCGGACCGCTTCCGTGAAAGGCGTTAAATTAAATTCCCGGATCATGCTGTCCGGGATGCAGTCCGGAATGCCGGGATCCAGCTCGTCCATGACGGCGGCAAACAGCCGGCGAAAAGCCCTGCTGCTGAATCCGCTTTGGCGCAGGTTCTGGGTCAGGGGATAAACGGGGATCACGCCGCCGGTATTCAGCGTGTCTTTCCCCGGATCGATGATGTCAAAATCCGGGTGCGTCATGGTGTTGCCGCGAAAGAACTCGACCTTCCCGAACACCGAGATCGTATCGCCGGGCGAAAACGCCTTCTGGATCCATTCGGTCCCGTGGAACCAGTTCAGCGTCAGCAGCCCCGATCCGTCGGAAATCTCGACTTTCAGGATCTTCCGTTTCCGTGCGGGGATCAGTTTGATCTGCCGGACCTCGCCGACCACGGTGCATTCTTCCCCCGTAATGAGCCTGCCGATCGGCTTGACCGAGGAGCGGTCCAGATAATCCCGGGGAATATAATATAAGAGGTCCTCAAGCGTATGGATGCCGGCTTCCGCCAGGGCGGACTGCCGTTTTTCGCCGATCAGGGGCAGACGGATAACGGGTATTTTCAGGTCATCATACATGTTTTTTTACCGGTACAGATACTTTATGACGTTATGAAATCGCTTGCTCCAGCTGTTTTCGTCGTGTTTCGCGCCCGGGATCTTTCTGAACACGACCTCCCGGCCGGCTTTCCACCCCGCTTCCGTCAGCGCCCGGTACACCGCAAGCTGATGGGCTTCCATTTCCTCGGCGGCGGATTCTTCGCTGCCGATGTCCATCCAGATGCGCATGGGGTGCTCTTTGCCCTTTTCCTTAATGAACGCGATCAACTCTTCATTGTTTAGACCGAAGGAGGAGGAGAGCGCCCCCACCTTTGAAAAGATCTGCTGGTATTCCAGCCCGATATAAAGGGAGATCAGGCCGCCCATGGAACTGCCCATAATGCCGGTGTTCAATCGGTCGGGCCGGGTGCGGTAATGTTCGTCTATATAGGGCTTCAGCGTCTCTGCAATAAAGGATCCGTACAAAGCGCCTTCCGCTTCGATTTCCCTTCCGGCATAGTGAAAGGGAAAGGGCGCATACTCGTTCATGCGCCGGTCCTCTCCGTTGTCGACCGCAACCGCGATGATCTTGCCGATCCTGTTCCTTTCCATCATCCGGAGAAGGGTCTCGTCAACGCGCCATTCGTCGCCGAAGGCTGTCTCGGTGGAAAAACAGTTCTGCCCGTCTTGCAGGTAAAGCACGGGATAGGAAACGCTGTCGCTTTCATATCCCGGCGGCAGCCAGACCCAGATCCTGCGCGTCCGGTCCAGCCGGGGTATCGGGAACGCTTCGATGATCTCCACCCTGCCGGCGATACGGCTTGCAAGATCCAGCGCATCCGCCGGTTCGGCCCATGCCCGGACGGCATACCGTCTTTTCAAAACGGATTTCCTCAGTTTTTCTTTCCGGTTCGGGCGGGACATCCCGTTCCCGCGCGTTTCCACCCTGTCCCAGTTCCCCAGGGTGAACTTGAATTCGACATCCTGCCGCGGGAGCTCCGTTTCGAAGCTGTATTTTCGGGGTCCTTCCCGTGTCATCCTGTAACCGGAATCGCCGGAGTTCCAGCCGTTGAAATTGCCGGCCAGGTACACGCCCGTTCCTTCCGGGAGCGTGTCCGGAACATTCACGGTCAGGGTCCAGCGCGTCAGGTCTCCGGACAAACAGCCGGAGGTCAGCGTGATGGCGATGATGATCAGGTCCCGGATCTTTCGCATCGGTCGGTATTCCCCCTAACACTTCCTCAGGGAAGGGAATGTGTTTCATGAAACGGCGATTTATTCTTTGCTACTGGTTAAATATATTTTTATTTTCCGTAAACAACAAGGATTCATCGTATGTTCAACACCTCCCGAATCAAATTCATCCTGATCGCCATTGCCCTGCTGTTTGCGGGCGGCGTACTGTTCTATTCGCAAAGTATCGTCAGCGACCTGCGGGAGGACTCCGAACAATCCCTGATCTTCTATACCGAACTTTACGCCCGGCTCGCCGGCGATGCGGCCTTCACCGATTACGGCTTTTTCTTTGAGGAGATCATTCCGCGCATTTCCTTTCCCGTGATCATCACCGTTCCCGGTTCGAACGAGATCAACGCCTGGAAAAACATCCCCGCAATTGCCGATACGGCGCAGGCTTCGCCGGAAGTATACGCCGAACTGCGGGCGCTTGCCGAAAAAATGGACGAGAGCAATATTCCGGTACCTCTGATCATTGACGGCAGCACCGTCGGCCTGATCCACTACGGGGACAGCGAAAGCATCCGCCGGCTGACCTGGCTGCCCTTTATTGAGATACTGGGCGCCTTTGTGATCATTCTTGCAGGGTTTATGGGCTATCAGTACATACGGAGCAGCGAGAAAAAATTCATCTGGGTCGGCCTGGCCAAGGAGACCGCCCATCAGCTCGGCACGCCGATATCTTCCCTGATGGGCTGGGTCGAGCTGGTAAAGCAGAAACTGGGCGGCGACACGGAGATCACCCGGGAAATGGACATCGACATCAAGCGGCTGGAAAAGGTCTCGAACCGCTTCGCTCAGATCGGGGCGAAGGTCCGCCTGACGCCCATCGCCGCGGCGGAATTGTTTGAAAATGTAAAGTCCTATATCGAACGCCGGATCCCGCAGAAAAACCAGGCGGTTGAACTTCATTTTGTGATGAAAGCCAGCGGAATGATCAAGGCGAACCCGGAACTGCTGGAATGGGCGCTCGAGAACCTCATCAAGAACGGGGTGGACGCCCTTGAGGGAAAACCCGGAAAGATCGAGGTCGTTTTCCGGCAAACCGGCGATACGATCTTCATCGATGTGGAAGACAGCGGGAAAGGGATCCCCGACAAACAATGGAAAACCATTTTCAAACCCGGCTACAGCACGAAAAAGCGCGGCTGGGGCATG
>CALMFL010000037.1 GCA_937862595.1 uncultured Fidelibacterota bacterium | reverse complement strand
TTTCCCGGAGCAGGGCCGGGACCTCTGCCGCATCGCGGACCATGTGCGGAACGACCGCCGCGTCCCGCAATGCCTCAAAATGGATCCGGGCGTCCCCCTGAAGCTCATTTTCGTCCGCAAAGCAGAGCACATCGACCTGGAGCGTGCCCAGCCGCGTCAGTTCCAGCGCGGCGACGAAGCCGTCCCCGCCGTTATTGCCTTTCCCGCAGAATATCTGAACTTGTCCGATCTTTTTGGCCGCGCAAAGCTCCGCCGCGGCCAGAGCGACCGCTTTTCCGGCCGAGGCCATCAATCCGGCGCCGCTGACGCCGCGGATCCGGATCGCGTCGTGATCGATGCGCCGGGCCGCTTCCGCAGTAACGATGCGAATCATAACTGTCCTTTCGAAAGCCGGTCAACCACTCCGAGGATATCGCCGACGCAGGCGATCTCAAAGTCACCCCCGTGATGGCGGGTGTTGAAAATATCCCCGTAGCGGGCGAACACGGTGGTCATGCCGATGTTCCTGGCCCCGATCATATCGCGTTCCGCCCAGTCGCCCACCATGATGCTTTCTTCCGGCCGGACGCCGAGCTTGTCCAGGGCGAGCATAAAGGGTTTCGGCGAGGGTTTGAACTCCCCGCTGTCGCTATGGGTCACGACCACGTCAAAAAGATGGTGAAAATTCAGCTGGTACAGTCTGAGCCAGGCTTCGCGGCCCGGCGCGTCCGAAACCACGCCCAGCTTGATCCCCTGTTTCATCAGGGCGATCAGGGTGGCATAGACGCCGGGATAGGGGACCAGGGAGGCTTCCCGGCTCTTTTTGTAGGCGATGATCGCGGCGGCCAGGAATTTATGGGACGGTTTTCCATGAAATTCCAGGATCACGTCGTCGAAGACCGTCTGATATTCCCAGCCCTTTTCTTCGTAGATCTCAAAAATTCGCCGGTAAACGGCATCGCCGTCGGCCTGCAGTCCGGCTTCCAGCATTCCCTCAACGCCCCCGCGGACCGCCCGGTGCTTCAGCCCGGAAAAATCCACCAGGGTATTGTCCAGATCGAAAATAACGGCTTTGATCATGAAGGAATATATGAAAATCCCCGCCAAGGGGCAAAGGGCATTCTTATAATCTTTTATAGAATAAAAATCTATTTCCTTTATTAAAAAAATATGATACATTTCTTCCAAAACAAAACCATGTTTACGATCAAGCTAAAATCTTTCACAGAGCTGCCAAACAGGGAAAAACAATTATTTTCCCGCTAGGATTTGAGCCTGCGGGGAAAGGAGTAAGGAGATGAAGATACGTCACTGTTTTATACCGGTACTGCTCCTGCTGATCGCGGGCGTTCTTGGGGCGCAGACGATTTCGGAGCTGGAAAAGTATGCCAACAGCGGGAATGCGGATGCCCAGTTTCTTCTCGGAGCCAAATATTACGAGGGCAAAGAGGTTGAAAGGGATTTTAACAAGGCCGCCTACTGGACGGAGAAAGCCGCGAACCAGAATGATGCGGAAGCCCAGTATAATATGGGTTTCCTTTGCGAACGGGGCGAGGGCGTCGAGAAGGATTACGCAAAGGCGGCGGAATGGTATGAGAAGGCCGCGAATCAGGGACACAAAGTGGCGCAGGGAGAACTGGCCTATTTATATTATACCGGAAGCGGACGGGAAAAGGACAATGACGAAGCTCTGTACTGGTATGAAAAGGCCGCGAACCAGGGCGTTGATTTCGCCCAGCATTCCCTGGGCTATATGTATTCGGAGGGACTGGGCACCGAAAAGGATAACGCCGCGGCGATCGGCTGGTTCAGAAAGGCCGTCGCACAGAAATATGAAGCTTCAAAAAAACCCTTGTTCAAACTTCTTTACGAGGGTGAAGGGGGAGAGGCGGCGTATCCTGAAGCCTTCGTCCTGCTTGAGGAACTCCTTGAAGCCGACAGTACGAATGATGAATATCAATACATGATCGCCCTGATGTACCTGAATGGCAAAGGCGTTGAGACCGATGAAGAAAAGGCGTTTTTCTGGATGAAAAAAGCAGCCTGGAATGATCATATCGACGCCCAGTGGGAGCTTGCCGATATGTACGAATACGGCATCGGCGTGGAGATCGACACAGCCGAGGCAGACTACTGGTATGAGGTCGCGGAAGAGAACGAGTACTATTGGTGGTGGTAAAGCGGTTCCGCCGGTTTGGCATTCCGTAGACGCATAAATAAAAAATAAGGGAATGATATCATGAAGAAGATCCTTTTCGTTACGTGCCTGGCGCTGTCCTTTTCAGTGTTGAACGCGCATTGCGAGATCCCCTGCGGGATCTACGGGGATTCCATGCGCGTGGCGCTGATCCGTGAGCACGTGGAGACGATCGAGAAATCGATGACCATGATCGAGGCGATATCCAAGGATAAGAAGCCCGATTACAACCAGCTGGTCCGCTGGGTGACCAACAAAGAGGAACACGCCGAAAAGATCCAGGAGATCGTGACCCAGTACTTTCTGTTCCAGCGGGTGATCCCGGTTGCATCCGGCGATGCCGCCTATGCCGGCTACACGGCCAAACTGGAACTGCTGCACAAAATGGCGGTCAGCGCCATGAAATGCAAGCAGACCACGGATAAGACGCACAGCCAGAAGATCCTTTATTACCTGAGTGAATTTGAAGAGCTGTATTTCCACAAGCACGAACATTGACATGTATCTGACGGAACAGGAGAGGCGGCAGGCCTTCCGTCCGCCTTGCCTTAATAAACGCTGCGATCTTTGTGAGAGCAGGCTGAAATTCTCCCGCGTAAGCGGATGTTGATCCGCTCCATAAAACGGTAAATAAAAAAAAGACCCGGGAATAAATTGCCCGGGTCCTGAATTTCATAACAAAAATTCTGATTTAAAAGCTCAGCTCTTTTCCCTGGATCAGCCGTTCGCGTTCGGGATCGATGACGCCCCGCCACGAACTGTCCGAGGTGCGCCCCGTATTGAAGGCATTGATCGCATTCTGTTTGTCGTTCAGTTTGGCGTAGGCGACGCCCAGTTCGAACCATCCGCCGCCGAAACGGGCGTTGGCCGTGGTGACCTCTCTGGCAATATCCAGCGCCTTGCCGTACTGTCCCGAACGGTTGTAGGCATAGGCCAGACGGTAGTTCGTGAGATAACGGTTCTTGGGATTGGTGATCAGCCGCGCCGCTTCGGTAAGCTGAACGATCGCTTCGACATAGCGTTCCTGATTGTTCAGCAGCTCGCCGTAGCTTTCGCGGGCGGCGGGGGAATCGGGTTCAAGTTCAATGGACCGTTTAAAATATTTTTCAGCTTCCTTGAGTTTGTTTTCCGCCATATAGGTCTGGCCGAGGGTCGTATAGGATTTTGCGTATCCCGGTTCGATGGCGATGGCTTTCAGCAGGGCGTTTTCGGCTTTGTCATATTGCTTTGTCCGCCAGTAGATGCTTCCGAGGTTATACCAGGATGAACGGCTTTCGGGATCATAGGTGATGGCTTTTTCCCAGTTCTCGATCGCGGCGTTGATATCGCCGGACTTCAATTTGATATAGGCGAGGATCGAATAGGCGGGCCCGAATTCGGAATTGATGCGGAGACTGGTGAGCACCTTGCGCTCCGCTCCGGAAATGTCGCCCATATTGAGGGACTGCTGCGCTTCCTGGAGGATCTTGGCCGCCAGGATATTCTTGGCTTTCGTATATTTTTCAACGCTCGGGGCCAGGATGCTGGCGTTGTCAAAATTGTCCCGGGCGGCATCGTAGTCTTCTTCCTGAATGGCAACAAAGCCCAGGCGGTAGTAGATTTCCGCGATCGAGGGGTTTTTTGCGATCAGCTCATTGTAGATGCGCTTGGCCGCTTCGTAATTGACGGCGTCGACTTCGCGCTGGGCGTCTTTCACCTGGTTGATGAGGTCGCGCAGTTCGTCGAATTTATCGCGGTAGGACTGCTCCGACGGGCTGTATTCAATGGCCTTTTTCACCAGGGCCTGCGCTTCGCTCAGATTTCCGAACATCAGTTCAATATTGTGATAAGCATAAAGAGCGGGTGCGAAGGTGGAGTCTTGCGCCAGAACTTCGTTCAGGAACCGCTGGGCGGCCGCGGCATCGAAATTGGCAAGCTGCTCAAGGGCGGTATCGACTTTCTGCTGCAGGGCGTCCTTGTCCTGAGCTGAAACAACGGTAAAAGAAAAAAGGCCGATAACGCAAAAAGCCAGCATTGATACTTTTTTAAGGTTCATCATG
Organism: uncultured Fidelibacterota bacterium; assembly: GCA_937862595.1. Taxonomy (GTDB): domain Bacteria; phylum Fidelibacterota; class Fidelibacteria; order Fidelibacterales; family Fidelibacteraceae; genus M50B103. Next base: position 10,225 of record CALMFL010000037.1, on the reverse strand, counting down.
TTTCCTTTCAAGCTTGGTGTCGGAACACCGTAACGTAGTAGTACCCGGGGCGGGACTTGAACCCGCACAACTTTGCAATTACATGGCCCTCAACCATGCGCGTCTGCCAATTCCGCCACCCGGGCGAAAGCATGCAAATATATGCACACAAAAGAACAATTTCAAAAACTTTATTTGCTTTCTACGGGCTCGACCGGCGCCGTGGGCTGTTCCACCTCGATATTGCTCGGCATGGGCAATCCGGAAGCCTGTGTGGCGACCTGTTTTCCGGACTGGCGCTGAACCACGCTTTCGGCGGTCGGAGCGTTCCGGTGAACGACGACGATATTGATCGCCATGATGAGAACAAAGAAAAGCACGCCCGCCCACTGGGTGAATTTGGACAAAAATGTCGCTGCGCCGCGGCCGCCCAGCACCGAGCTGCCGGCGGTCATGGCAACCATGCCGTCCCCCTTGGAGGACTGCATCAGGATCGAGATCACAAGCAGGATCGAGGTAAGGATCAAAAGAATGACGAGAAAAGTATACATGGTAAGTTCCTTTATGAATTTAATTTATCGCCGGTGACGATCATCTGGTAAAAATCATCGGCTTTCAGGCTCGCGCCTCCGATCAGCAGTCCGTCAATATCCTGTTCCGAAAGCAGTTCTTCGGCATTGGACGGTTTCGCACTGCCGCCGTAGAGGATACGGAGGGATTCGGCCGTTTCTTCATCGGTGCGTTCCGCAAGCACGTCACGAATGTAACGATGCACTTCCTGCGCCTGTTCCGGAGTAGCCGTGAGTCCGGTCCCGATCGCCCAGACGGGTTCGTAGGCGATGACAAGCTTCAGGATGTCCTCGGCCGACAGATCTTCAAGCGCGCCCAGCAGCTGGGTACGGACGACCTTTTCGGTAACGCCCTTTTCGCGCTGTTCGCGGGTTTCGCCGATGCAGACGACGGGCGTCAGTCCTTTTTCGATCGCCTTTTTCGCTTTCAGGTTCACATTGGCGTCGTCTTCATGGAAGAACTGGCGGCGTTCGGAATGACCCAGCAGAACGTGGGAGCATCCGGCGTCCGCAAGCATAGAGGCCGAGATCGCACCGGTGAAGGCGCCGCTTTCAACATAGCACATGTCCTGTCCGCCGACATGGACCGGCGTGTCGCCCAGCACGGAGACCATCGCGGGGATGGAGGTGAAGGACGGGCACAGGAGGATCTCCACCTTGTGGTCTTCCAGTCCAAGCGCCCGGAAATTGCGGCAAAACGTTTCCGTTTCGCTTGCGGTATGGTTCATTTTCCAGTTTCCGGCAATCAGTAATTGTCGCATAATATCCTCAGGTTATTTATTTGCACCCGCATCCGCAGCGGCAGGATTTCTCGCTGATCTCTGCAACGGCGGGAAGCGTCAGTCCGGAGATCAGCTCAAGCGAGGCGCCGCCGCCGGTAGACACATGGCTGATCTTGTCGGAGAAACCGAGTTTTTTTACGGCCGCCACCGAATCGCCGCCGCCGACCAGGGTGACCGCCCCGCGTTCCGTGGCTTCGGCAACCGCGGCGCAGACCGCTTCGGTGCCTTTGGCGAAGTTCGGCATTTCAAAGACGCCCATGGGGCCGTTCCACAGGACGGTTTTGCTGGACCGGATCACCTCGGCGAATTGCTTCACCGTGCGCGGTCCGATATCCAGTCCGATCTGGTCGGCCGGGATCTGGTCGACATCCACGATGGTGGAAAGCGCGTCGTTCTCGAAGGCGCCTGCCGCGACCACATCGACCGGAAGCATAAAATTGACCCGCGAGGTCTTGACGGCTTCAAGGATCTCTTTGGCCAGCTCGATCCTGTCTTCCTCCACAAGGGACTTGCCGATCTCATAGCCCATGGCCTTGTAGAAGGTGAAGATCATCCCCCCGCCGACGATCAGGTTGTCGACCTTATCCATCAGATGACGGATCGTGTCGATCTTTCCGCTGATCTTGGCGCCGCCGAGGATGGCCGTGTAGGGGCGCACGGGGTCGTCCAGCTTGTCTTTCAGATAGATCAGTTCTTTTTCCAGCAGAAGGCCGGAGGTTACACAGTCAAAACGCTGCGCTACACCCACGGTGGAGGCGTGGGCGCGATGCGAGGTCCCGAAGGCATCGTTCACGTAGGCGTCGCCGAAGGAGGCGAGGGTTGCCGAGAAGGCGGGATCGTTCTTTTTTTCCTGTTTGTAAAAGCGGAGATTTTCCAGCAGCATGACCTCTCCGGGTTTCAGTGCCGCCGCGAGGGCTTTTGCCTCGTCCCCGACGCAGTCGGGAGCGAATGCCACGGGAATGCCGAGCAGCCGGCTCAGGCGCTCCTGGACGGGCTTGAGCGAGAATTCCGCTTCATAGCCTTCGCCTTTGGGACGTCCGAGGTGGCTCATGCAGATCACCGATCCGCCGTCCTCAAGTATTTTTTTTATTGTCGGAAGCGATGAGACGATACGAAAATCATTCGTGATCTTGCCGTCGGCGTCGACCGGCACATTGAAATCCACGCGGACCAGCACCCGCTTATTTTTGTAATTGACATCATTTACCGTTAATCTTGCCATGGGTCCTCCATTTGCTATAGCTTGCAAATATAATACAATTTTAGAAAAAACGAAGGGAAAATTCGCTGAAATGAAAGCGGACGGCAAAAACGCAAACGATTGATAATGAGCCTGCCGTTCAGGCTGCGGCATGCCGGAACGGGGCACGGTCCGTTCTTTCGGGCTTCGTGTAAATTCCATTGTTTTTTCATAAAATAATAAATAGATTAACTCGTTATTTACGTACATCACTCAAAGCAATACGCGTTAAAGGGATACTATGGAATTTAAACATCAAATGATCGGCAGCACCTTGCTTTTCAAATGCCACGATCCGGTTTTCAACGAAGTGGGTGTGATCAATTATAAGCGGAATCTTGCCATTTTGCTGGAAAAGTACAATGTGGAAGATATCATACTGGACGTAGAGAACCTCAGGATCGTCGACAACAACGGGTTGAGCGCGATCATGTTCGCCCGGCGCTTCACGAAGCAGAACGGGCACAACTGTCTTTTGGGCATGCCGCGGCCGAAACTCATGAGCCTGCTCAAGACGGCGCGCATGACCGAGACCTTTGTGATCATCGCCCGCAAGGAAGAGTATCAGGCCTATCTGAAGAGCCTGGTGGAAAAGAACGACAAAATAAAAGCCGATCGCGAAGCCGAAAAGGCCCGCAAGGCGGACGAGGCGCGCAAAGCGGAAGAAGCGCGGCTTGCCGCAGCCGCCGCGGCGGCGCAACCCTCGGCAGCACCCGTGAGCGCCGCAGAGGCCGCACCCCGGGAAGAGCCGAAAGAAAAACAGAGCGGTTCGCGAAAACCCCGGCGCAAACCGGCCGCGAAAAAGACCGAACAGGAATAAGACCCAAAAGAACCCCACCCGGGGTTCTTTTTTTTACATGACGATAAAGGCGAAGACAGCAAAAAGGCAGCCGATAACCGGGAAAACCGGCCGGAGCGTTAAAACGAGCGGGATGGCTTTGCTTTCGTTCTGCGCGATCGTTATCCGGGATAGCGCAGGGCGTTGATGACGCGATTGGCGTGTTTCGGGCCGATGCTGCCGAGCTGCCGGATATCGCGGCGGTATTCCTGAAAGAACCAGTCGAAATCATCGATAATGCCGAGGTCCCGCGTGATCGCAGCCCGCTGGCAGTAGGTGTGGTTCTTTCCGTTCCAGACGGTCGGGGTGCCTGCGGGAAGATAAAGGGCGATCCCCATGCCGACATATTCGTTCTGCGCGCTGCGCAGCGTTTCCTGAAGTCCCTGCAGATAAGCCGAATCAAGAAGCACGCCGTCCGCGATGAGCCACTGGCCTTCGTAAAACACTTCGATCCAGGAGCTGGGCAAAACGGGGGGGAGGAGATGATATTCAAGCGGACGCGCCAGTCCCCGGTAGAGTTCCTTTTTCACGGTAAAGGCATGGTAGCGGCAGAGAATGCCGCAGGCGTCAAGCAGGGTTTTAAGAAGGATGCTCTTGCTGATCGCCTGTCCGTACCCCGCGGCGAGCACCTGGGATGCCGGAAGGAGCGGCCTGGGCGTGAAGCCGAACAGGATCTCGTCCTTCACAAAGTTCAGGATGCGGACGATCTTGTTCCTGTCGACCAGGTTTTGCCAGTTCCGGTCCCGGATCAGCTGCTGAATTTCCGGAGCTGAGGCGTTAAATATCTTCTGTATTTTCTTTTTCACGGTCCGTCTTTTTTTTGATTTCGCTCAAAATATACGGGGAAAGGGCGAAAGAAAAAACGCTTTTTCATTTTCGTTTTGAAACGCGGATAAAAAGCCCTATTATATGCCCTTAAAACCCAGGCTGAATCCCCCGTTTTTCTAATAATTAAAGTATGATAACAATAGCTTAATACTATAAATAATGTTATATTAGGGGGTGAAAAAAATAGCATCCGAAGTAGACAAAATCGTCACCCGTATCGTGGGTGAAAATGCCCTTGAACAGTACCGGGCATTCAAGAGCTGGAACGAGGTCGTGGGGGAGCTCATCGCCCGGAATTCCGTTCCCGTCAAGGTCGCGGGCGGCGTGTTATATGTCAGTGTAAAAAACAGTACGTGGCGTCAGGAATTGATCATGCAGAAACCGCAGATCCTGAAAAAGTTCGCAGACCGTTTCGGGGCGGACATCATACGGGATATCCGGCTGAGCTGACCGTTCCTGCGATCGGGTAACATCCAGAAGGAGATATATGTACAGTAGTTCGAGTGATTACAAATCAGATAAGATCAAAGTATTGCAGGGTCTGGAGGCCGTACGCAAACGCCCTGCCATGTATATCGGCGATACCGGGAGGCGCGGACTGCATCACCTGGTGTATGAGGTGGTGGACAACTCCATCGATGAAGCGCTGGCCGGATATTGCGGCAAGATCGACGTTACGGTCCACACCAATAACAGCGTCAGTGTCGAGGACGACGGCCGCGGCATGCCCGTGGACCCGCATCCCACGGAAAAGATCCCCGGCGTTGAAGTGATCATGACCATGCTGCATGCGGGCGGTAAGTTCGACAAAGGCAGCTACAAGGTCTCCGGCGGACTGCACGGCGTGGGCGTATCCTGCGTGAATGCGCTTTCCAAATGGGTCCGCGTCCGGATCTCGCGCAACAATGTGGTCTATGAGCAGGAATATGCGTACGGAAAACCGACGACCAAGCTGAACGAGGTCGGCAAGTCGAAGCACACCGGCACCACGGTCACCTTTCTGCCCGACGATTCGATCTTTACCGAGCCGGTCTTCGACTACAATATCATGCGCGAACGGCTTCGCGAACTTGCCTTCCTGAACAAGGACGTTCACATTACGCTCAAGGACGAGCGCACGGGCGACCAGGATGCCTTCCATTACAAAGGCGGCATCAGCGAGTTCGTCGTCTACCTGAACGAGGCGCGGGAATCCCTTCATCCGAAACCGGTGTATATGGAGGCCGAGCGGGATGACGTCAGCGTCGAGTTCGCCTTTCAGTACAACGACACCTATAACGAGAACTTCTTTTCCTTTGTGAATTGCATCAATACCATCGAGGGCGGGACCCATCTTACCGGCGCGCGCACGGCCCTGACCCGCTCGCTCAACAATTACGCACAGAAGAACAACCTTTTCAAGACCATCAAGAAAAGCAATTTTTCCCTGAGCGGCGAAGACACCCGCGAGGGGATCACCGCCGTGCTCTCCGTGAAGATCCCCGAACCTCAGTTCGAAGGGCAGACCAAGACCAAGCTGGGGAACGGCGAGGTCAAGGGCATCGTGGACAGCATCGTCATGGAAAGCCTGAACGAGTTCTTTGAGACCAACCCCAGCGTCGCGCGCAAGATCATTGAAAAATCCGTGGTCGCCGCGAAAGCCCGGGAAGCCGCCCGCACCGCGCGGGAACTGACCCGGAGGAAAAACGCGCTGGAGCTCAGCGGGCTCCCCGGAAAGCTGGCGGACTGCTCCATCAAGGACCCCGCCCATTGCGAGCTCTACATCGTTGAGGGCGATTCCGCGGGAGGGTCCGCAAAGCAGGGCCGCGACCGGCGTTTCCAGGCCATACTTCCCCTGCGCGGGAAGATCCTGAACGTTGAGAAAGCCCGCTACGACCGGATCCTGCAAAGCAAGGAGATCCAGGCCCTGTTCACCGCCATCGGCGGCGGGCTCCGGGACGATTTCGACGTGGAGAAGATCCGCTACGACAAGATCATCATCATGACCGATGCCGATGTGGACGGCGCGCATATCCGCACCCTGCTGCTGACCTTCTTTTTCCGCCAGATGCGGGACCTGATCAGCTACGGCCACGTCTATATCGCCCAGCCGCCGCTCTACCGCCTGAAACAGGGCGTTGTCGAGCGCTACGCCTACGACGATAACGAAATGGAGATCCTGTCCGCCCGCATGCGCAAGGAACGCGCCATCAAGATGCACATCTCGCGCTACAAAGGTCTGGGGGAGATGAACCCCGACCAGTTGTGGAGCACGACCATGGACCCCGAATCCCGCACGGTCCGGCAGGTGACCCTCGAGGACGCGACGACGGCCGACCATATGTTCTCGGTCCTGATGGGCGAGAATGTGGAAGCACGCCGCGCCTTCATTGAACAGAACGCAAAATATGTAAAGAATCTGGACGTATAATCATTGCCGGCAAGCTTGCCGGACACATCGAAAAAGTGAGGAAAAATTGGCTAACGAACGTATCATACCGGTCAATATTGAGGAAGAATTAAAGAACTGTTATCTTGATTATTCCATGTCCGTGATCGTGGCCCGCGCCCTGCCGGACGTCCGCGACGGACTGAAGCCGGTTCACCGCCGTATTTTGTACGGCATGTATGAACTCGGCATGCAATATAACAAACCCTATAAAAAATCCGCGCGTATCGTCGGTGATGTGCTGGGTAAGTATCACCCGCACGGCGATTCGTCCGTTTACAATGCCATGGCCCGCCTGGCCCAGAACTTCGCGATGCGTTACTGCATCGTGGACGGACAGGGGAACTTCGGCTCGATCGACGGCGACAATCCCGCCGCCATGCGATATACCGAAGCCCGCATGGCCCGCCTGGCGGACGAGATGCTGGCGGACATCGACAAGGAAACGGTCGACTTCATCCCGAACTTCGACGAATCCCTGACCGAACCGACCGTGCTTCCCAGCAAGATACCCTATCTGCTCATCAACGGCGCCACCGGGATCGCGGTGGGCATGGCGACCAATATCCCGCCGCACAACATCCGCGAGATCTGCGACGCCGTGTGCGCGACGGTCGAAAACCCCGAGATCACGACCCGGGAGCTGATGCAGTACGTCAAAGGCCCCGATTTTCCCACCGGAGCCCTCGCCTACGGCGCGTCCGGACTTTTTTCGGCCTACGACACGGGTCAGGGAAAGATCACCCTGCGTGCCCGCGCAAACGTGGAACAGGTCCGCAGCGGCCGCGAGCAAATCGTCTTCACCGAGATCCCGTACCAGATCAATAAAAGCAACCTGATCGAACGCATTGCCGAGCTGGTGCAAAGCAAGGTGCTGGAAGGCATCAGCGATCTGCGCGACGAATCGGACAAGGAAGGCATCCGCATCGTGATCGAGCTGAAGCGCGACGCCGAACCCCAGGTCCTGCTCAATAACCTTTACAAGCACACGAACCTTCAGACCACCTTCGGGATCAACATGATCGCCCTGGTGAACAATATCCCGCGCGTTCTCTCCCTGAAAGAGATGATCCGGCTCTTCATCGAATACCGGCACAACGTCATCGTCCGACGGACGAAGTTCGAGCTGGACAAGGCCGAAGCCCGCGCCCACATCCTGGAAGGATTGAAGATCGCGCTGGAAAATATCGACGAGGTGATCGAGACCATCAAGAAATCCTCAAGCGCGAACAACGCCCGGATCAACCTGATGCAGCGTTTCAGTTTCTCCGAACTGCAGGCCCAGGCCATCCTGGACATGAAATTGCAGAAGCTGACCGGCCTTGAGCGCGAAAAGGTCATCCAGGAATACATCGAACTGCTGAAACAGATCGAAAAATTGAAATTCATTCTCGACAACCGGGAAAAACGCATGCAGATACTCGAGGAAGAGACCCGCGAGATACGCAGTCAGTACGGCGACGAACGCCGCACCGAGATCGTTGCGGATGCCGGCGACTTTTCCGTGGAAGACATGATCGCCGACGAAGAAATGGCGATCACCATCACCCACAACGGGTTCATCAAGCGCACGCCGGTCAACGTGTATCACGCCCAGCGGCGCGGCGGCGTCGGCAAGCTCGGCGCAACGGCAAAGGACGACGATTTCGTCGAGAACCTCTTTATCGCTTCCACTCACGACCACCTGATGTTCTTCACGAACCTCGGCAAGGTGTACTGGCTGAAAGTGCATGAACTGCCGCAGGCGGGACGCGCGACGCGCGGCCGGGCGATCGTCAACCTCCTGGAATCCGAAAAGGACGAAAAGGTCCGCGCCTTCCTCAACGTTCGCGAATTCAGCGAAGACAAGTACGTCGTGATCGCGACCAAGAAGGGCACCGTTAAAAAGACGAAGCTCGACGCCTACAGCCGTCCGCGGCGCACCGGCATCATTGCGGTCAACCTGACCGACGGCGACGATATCATCGGCGTCGATATCACGAACGGAGAGCAGGACATCATCCTGGGAACCCGGAAAGGGAAGGCGATCCGCTTTAACGAAAGCCATGTCCGCGACATGGGCCGCAGCGCAACGGGCGTTCGCGGCGTTACCCTGGACGGCAAAGACGACGCCGTCGTGGATATGGTCGTGGTCAAGCGCGAAGGGGCGACCGTCCTGGCGGTCAGCGAGCACGGCTACGGAAAACGGTCCGACATCCTGGACTACCGTATCACCAACCGCGGCGGGAAAGGCGTGATCACCCTCAAGACAACCCCGAAGGTCGGCCAGATGGTCGCGCTCAAGGAGGTGGTCGATTCCGACGACCTGATGATCATCACCGCCAGCGGCATGCTGATCCGTCAGCATATCAGCCGCATCAACACCCTGTCGCGGAACACCCAGGGCGTCCGCCTGATCAACCTGCATGACAGCGACAGCATTTCCGCGATCCGCTACGTCATGGAATCGGATGAAAACGGCGACGAACTTCAGGAAATGAAAAGCGAAGAAGAATGACACTGATCCCGGAAAAGATCGCGGCCCTTCGGTCGGATATCCAGAAATACAGTCCGTACCCCGGACGGGTGCGGATCGTCGCCGTCAGCAAGAAGCAGCCTCTGGACAAGATCCAGGCCGCCGTGGACGCCGGGATACTGGATATCGGCGAGAACCGGATACAGGACGCGCTGGACAAATTCGCCCTGCGTCCCTTTCCCGGCGTCACCCGCCACTTCATCGGGCAGCTGCAGACAAACAAAGCAATTAAATGCTTGCAGAATTTTGATTGGCTTCATAGTTTGCAGACAGAGAAACTTGCACGCATCATTGCGGACAGCGACTACAGGATCCATTGCTTAATAGAAGTCAATATTTCCGGGGAAACGAACAAGTCCGGGCTTGAGCCGGAAACGCTGCGCGGCTTCGTGCAGACCGTCCGGGAATACCGGGGACTGGACATACGCGGCCTGATGGGCATGGCGGCCTTTACCGCGGACGAAACCGCGATCCGCACCTCCTTCGCCCTCCTGCGCGAGCTTGCCGCTTCCTGCCGGGACCTGGAAACGGAGCATGTCCGCCTGCGTGAACTGTCCATGGGCATGACGAACGATTACACCCTCGCGCTGGAAGAAGGCGCGACCATGATACGGATCGGGACCGGCCTCTTCGGTCCGAGGAGCAGCGAATGAAACTTGACTGGATCGATTTTTCCGGCCTGGATCCCGGACGCGGCCTGCCCGCTTCCTGGACCTACGCCGCTGCGAAGGCCGTCGTGCCGGCGGAGGCGATCGCCCGCAAAAGCGGGTCGATCCTGCTGACGATGCGCAGCGACGCCGTGCCGGCGGAGGCGGTATATTGGGTCCGGGACCATATCAACGTGTCCGGGTACAATCCCCTGCGGGGGCATAATGAGGATGATCACGGCGTCCGGTTTCCCGACATGTCGCATCCCTACGCCTGCCTGCCCGCGCTCTCCGGAGAAGAGGGCATCCTGATCCGTGCGGGACAGAATCCCCGTCATCCGGTGGAGGCCGCAGAGGCGGCGGAGATCGTTTACCAGACCATCCTCGCAAAACATCAGG
>CALMFL010000036.1 GCA_937862595.1 uncultured Fidelibacterota bacterium | reverse complement strand
ATGCGGCGAGCTATACGGTCGCCGGACTGATCCGCCTGCTGGTCTACAGCTTTAACGCCGGATGGCAACCCTACTTCCTGAGGGAGGTGGATCACGAGGCGGGGAGGACCCGTCTTGAAAAGATACAGCTGCAGACCGGCGTGATCCTGATCGGGGTCTGGTTCCTGGCTTCCCTGTGGGTGCCCGAACTGGTCAAAGTCCCGCTGGGCGGGGGGCGCTATATCCTGCATGCCAGCTACTGGGACGGCATTCCCATTATTCCCGTGATCATGGGCGCTTATGTGATGATGGGGCTCTACCTGCTTCAGCTGCCGGTGCTCTATTACAAGAACAAGACCGGGATGAACGCCGTTTTTATGGGGATCGGCGCCGCCCTGAACCTGGGCCTTAATTTTATTCTTATTCCCAAAATGGGGCTGATGGGCGCGGCGATCGCCACGGCGGCCGCCTATCTGATCATGGCGCTGGGTCTTCGCCTCTGGGCCGTTAAAATGTCCGACATTCGCCAAAAGAACGGAAAACTGCTTCTCCTGGGGGCGGTCTCCGTCGCGGCGTTCCTCCTGCTGCAGTCTCTAAACCTGTCGCTCTGGGGGAAATTATTTGTTACACTTGCCTACGCCGCATTTGTCTGGCTGATCCAGCCGGTGAGGGTGAACGAGCTTCTGAAGAAACAATAAGCCGACAATTTATTTTCAGGTACTCACAACAATATCAACAAAAACAGGCGAAGATCGCAGGAACGGGGAATTGCAGTGTATAAAAAAGCCGCCCCTCGAGGCGGCTCTTTTCATATTGTATTTGTTGTCCCGATCTCAGGGAAAAAATCATCACGTTTTACGTTTTACGTTTTACGTTTTACGTCTTACGTCTTACGTCTTACGTCTTACGTCTCACGTTTCACGTCTCACGTTTCACGTCTTCATAGATCTTTTCCAGCTTTCCGATCACAACCTTCACGTCGAAGCGGGCGATCGCATCTTCCCGGATAGCTTTCCGGTTAAATTTTTCGGGATGCTCGATCATTTCTTTCATGGCGTCCTGCAGGGCGACGGGGTTATCGACCGGCACCAGGATGCCGTTGCTTTTGGTCACGATATCCGTTCCGCCGCCGATGTTGCCGGAGATGACGGGGATGCCGCAGGCCAGCGCTTCGATCAGCGTGACCCCGAAGGTTTCCATTTTGCTGCACAGCATGCAGACATCCGCCCGCTGCATGTTTTTCAGCACGACGTCTTTTCCCGTTTCACGGATAAATTCCACCTGCCGGGTCAGACTGCATCTCCGTGCCGTTTCCAGCAGGGTTTTGTATTCCGGCCCGTCCCCGACGATCCGTATCTTTGCCAGGTGGGTGTTCCCCACGCCGATGAAGGCTTCGATGATCTTGTCGATCCGTTTTTCGGGACGCAGCATGGCGACGATGAGAAAGGTGAAGCGGTTAACGAAGGTTTTCTTTTCCGCCGGCTTGAAAAAGGCGGTATCGACCATGTTGGGGACGACATGGGTCTGACAGGTCTCAGGGACCTTAAAATACTGCGTGATCCGCTTCATGACCGCCGTCGAGGGCGCGATCACCGCAGACGCGGCATCGTAGGTTTTCTGGATCAATTTTTTCTGAAAATCGGTGTAGCCGTCGTAGATCAGGAATTCCTTCAGGTGTTCCGAAACGACCAGCGGGATCCCGAGTTCATAGGAAGCGACGGCGGCGCCGGCCCAGAGAGAAGAGTGGACATGGATGCAGTCCGGCTTTCCCTCGTGTTCCAGCGCTTCATCGAGGAGAGCTTTGAGCAGCTCGACATAACGCCGGTAAAAGGCCTGAGGACGGCGGGGATGCCGGTTGACGGCAAGATGCTGATAGGTTTTGACGTTCTGCTCCGTGTAGACCCGTTTTCCGAGATCCTTCCGGATCTTTCCGAGATCACGGAGCGAGGCGATCTCTTCCGCGACTACGGTGACCTCATGTCCGGCCTTCGCCAGACTTTCGGCATGCTGTTTGAAAAATGTACCGTTCACCGGATTTGAGGGATAGGGATACCAGGAGGGGATGATAAAGATCTTCATGTTTCAGATTCTGTTGTTTATGTTGATAAATTCGGTCTCAATGTCAAAGGTTTTTTCCAGGTGCGCTTTCAATGCCAGGATGCCGGCCTTTTCGGACCAGTAGTGCCCGATATTGATGAAATTCGTACGGCTTTCATAGGCAATGGCCGGGATCTGTTCGCGGATCTCTCCGGTTATGTAGGTGTCCGCCCCGAGCTTAAGGGCATGTTCGTAATACGACCCCGCGCCACCGGACATGCAGGCGATGATCTCGGGCACGGCGGGACCGAAGGCGCAGTAGTCCATGCCGTAGCGCTTTCCGGGCACGATCCCGGACGGCGTGATCTCCGGATCCCCGTCGGTTCCGAGTTTTTCATGAAAGGTCCGCAGGATCGCGTCCAGGTCCAGCTTTGCGGTATTCCGCACCAGGAAGCCCACCTCAAAGGGCTCGATGATGTCCGCGCAGATGCAGGCCGCCAGCTGGGCGTTATTCCCGAGCTCGCGGTGCGCGTCCAGGGGGAGGTGGATCCCGAACAGGGACATGTCCGCATCCAGGAGGGTCTTCACCTTGTCCCGCTCATAGCCGGTCAGGGAGAAGAAATTCCTGCCGAAGATCCCGTGATGCACGATCAGGGCATCCGCACCCGCGTGCAGGGCTTCGTCGACGGAAAGGCGGTTGTAGGATACGGCAAACGCGATCTTGCCGATATTCTGCCGGCCTTCGATCTGCAGTCCGTTCAGGCAATGATCGTCATAATCTTCATAGCGGAACAGCTGCTGAAGGTATTTTTCCAATTCCTGCCGGAGGACCATGGTCAATCTCCTTCTATGACGAGGCTTACGGACACGGGCCGGTGATCGGAGATATTCTCAACGTACTCCGTCCAGCGTCCGGGTAGATAAGTATCATATAATACGGTTTTTGTCTGAAAATGGTTATCAAATAGTTCATTGCTGATCAGAATGTGGTCAATATGCGAGGGCCAGGAGGGGTAGGACCAGTTCAGGTTGCTCCCGAGAGCGATCGCCATATCGGTGAAGCGGTAGGAGGCCGTGTCGTCGATAAACAATTGAAATACATTGTTCTGGGGCGCATCGGTGATCTCATCGTTCAGGTCGCCCACGACGATGACGTTGACGTCGTTGAAATGTGCCCGGATATAGGCGTCCAGGAGACGGACCGCTTCAACACGGCGCGTTTCCTCATCCCAGGCGTCGTTCAGGTCGATCACGCCGTTGCCGCTCGCTTTGAGATGATTGTCGATAATGACCGTCCGCTCGCCGTTCCAGGTCAGTTCAAGTACCAGGGGCGGGCGGGGGAAGGGACGCGAGGACGAGGGGTAGATCTCATAGACCGCCGTATCGGGCGTTACCGTGCCGTGATGGTAAAGGTAGGCCAGCCGCCAGTCGTCGCCGCCGGTCCCGATCGCGTACGAATAATCCGGAAGCCGTCCCGCCAGCTGGCTTAAGGCGCTTACCGAGCTGACCTCCTGGAATGCGATCACATCGGGTTTCATCCGCCTGACCGCCGCTTCAAGATAATCGATGCTGGCGGACCCGTTCTTGGGGAACAGCTGCAGGTTCCAGGTCACGACGTCCAGGGTGTCGCCCCCGTTGAACGGCGGGTAGCCGGGATCGTCGTCATCGGGGATGTCGATCGCGCAGGAGAGGAGTGCCAGAAGGATCATGATTGAAAGGAAGATTTTTTTCAAGTCGGTTCCGTTTCGATAATGTAGCGCCGGTCCACCATGGCGATGC
>CALMFL010000035.1 GCA_937862595.1 uncultured Fidelibacterota bacterium | reverse complement strand
GGCGCCGGGTCCGCGATCCTGCGCGACCTCGATCATATGGAAAAGATCGCGGCAGCCCTTGTCCGCGCCACCTCCCTGCCGGTCACGGTCAAGATGCGTTCCGGATGGGACAAAGGCCATATTGTCGCCGCAGAGGCCGCCCGGCGGCTGGAAGCGGCGGGCATTGGGATGATCACGCTGCATCCCCGCACCACCAAACAGCGCTATGAAGGGCTTTCGGACTGGAGCCTGATCGCGGAAGTTAAAAAAGCGGTGCGCATTCCCGTGATCGGGAACGGGGATATTCTTACCCCGCAGGATGCGAAACGGATGATCGATGAAACCGGGTGCGACGGCATCATGATCGGCCGCGGCGCTATGGGAAAACCCTGGCTGTTCCGGGACGTGATCCGTTTTCTGACTGCCGGGGAACTGCTCCCGCCCCCCTCCAAAGAGATGATCGCGGAAAGTTTCTTCCGGCATCTGGCGCTGCAGCAGGCGCACTACTCGCTGATGTACGCAGGCAATCTTTTCAAACCCCACGCTTCCGCCTATATCCGCGGCATGGACGGTGCGGCGCACATGCGCTTTGAGATCAATCGCGCCAAGGACATCGAACAGATCAGGGAACTGGCGGAGGATTTCTTTTCAAGCCATGACCTTAACGCTACATGACGATAAAAAATATGCTTCACCGCCCGCAGGAATACGGAGTCCGGCGATCCTGACATTATCCGGTGTTTTTTACTCGCTGCGAATACCCATAGCTTTCGCAGCCTTTTTTTCTTAAATTATCCCTCGTTTTGGAGGAAACGCGACGATGACGAAAAAAAAGAAAATTCAGGATGTCATGCCCCCGACCCTGCGCATACTCCCCGTGGAGGGCATCATTCCTCTTCCCCATATCATTTTTCCGGTCATGATCCGCGAAGACCATCTGCACACCCTGATCGCCGATGCCCTGAAGGGCGATAAGACCATCGCCGTTTTTACCCGTATCCTGTCCGACGAACCCGAAACGGACGAGAGCACGGAGGAGATCTACGAGACCGGCGTCGCCTGCTCCATTCTGAAGATCATCCAGACCGGCGACGGAACCTCCCGGGTGCTCCTCCGCGGACTGCACCGGATCGCAATCGAGCGCGAAATGGACACGGAGCTCCCCTACCGCACCGCTATTGTCAGGACATTGAACGAGATCCCCGGCCCCCGGATCCGCACCGAAGCGTACATCCGGACCATTTCCGATCTCTTTCAACGCATTATCAGCATTTCCCCCATTTTTCCCGAAGAGATCCAGGATGTCATTTTCGCGATCGAGGATCCCTCCAAATTATCCGACCTCATCGCGTCCTCCCTGAATATCCATGTGTCCGAAAAATATCAGTTCCTTAAAGAGCTCAATGTCATAAAACGGCTCGACCTTCTGGTCAAGGCGCTTCAGAAAGAGCACAAGATCATTGAACTGAACGCCCGGATCAACGATCATGTCAGTAAGGAGGTCAGCCGGCAGCAGCGTGAATTCCTTTTGCGCGAACAGCTGGAGGCCATTAAAAAAGAGCTCGGCGAATCCGACGAGGACGATCCCGAGATCCTGGACATGAACAAGAAGCTTGACGCCGTGAAACTGACCGAAGAAGCGCAGAACGCCGTCGAAAAAGAGATCGAGCGCCTTGCCCTCATGTCCCCCTATTCTTCGGAATACACCGTCAGCAAGAGCTATATCGACTGGATCCTGGACCTTCCCTGGGGAATTTATACCGAGGACAGCCTGGACATCAACCATGCCGCGAACATTCTCGATGAAGATCATTACGGCCTGACGGACATCAAAGACCGCATCGTCGAATTCCTTTCCGTGCTGAAATTGAAACAGGATGCCAAAAGTCCGATCCTTTGCCTTGTCGGTCCGCCCGGCGTCGGGAAGACCTCCCTGGGGAAAAGCGTCGCCCGCGCGATGCACCGGGAGTTTATCCGGTTTTCCGTCGGCGGAATGCGCGATGAGGCGGAGATCCGCGGACACCGCAAGACCTATATCGGCTCCATGCCGGGACGCATCATTCAGTACATCAAGAAATGCGGATCGCAAAATCCGGTGATCATGCTGGATGAGGTCGATAAGATCGGCAACGATTTCCGGGGAGATCCCTCCTCCGCCCTGCTGGAAGTTCTCGACCCCGAGCAGAATAAGGATTTCCGCGACAATTACCTGGAAGTGGCCTTTGATCTTTCCAAGGTCTTTTTTATCGCCACTGCCAACAGCACCCACAGTATTCCGCCCGCCTTGCTGGACCGCATGGAGCTCATCACCATGCCCGGATACATCACGCCGGAAAAGGTGCAGATCGCAAAGCAGTTCCTGATCCCGCGGCAGATCAGCCAGAACGGACTCACGCGCCGTCAGCTGCAATTTTCGCCGAAAGTCATTGAGAACATTATCGAGAATTATACGATGGAAGCGGGAGTGCGCGGCCTGGAACGCGAGATCGCTTCGGTCTGCCGCAAGACGGCACGCATGTTCGCCAAGGACAGCAATGCCAAAAAAGTGACCTTCAGCCTGGGCAACATGGTACAGTTCCTGGGTCCGAAAAAAATATTCAAGGATGCCCTGCCGACACGGGACGAGGTCGGGATCGTTGTCGGACTGGCTTACACCCAGAGCGGCGGGGACGTATTGCCCGTTGAGGTCACCCTGATGCCGGGGAAAGGCATTTTCAAGACCACCGGTCAGCTCGGCGACGTGATGAAGGAATCCGTGGAAACCGCCATATCCTATCTTCGCGCCTCTGCGGAACGGTATCATCTTGAACCGGTCCAGTTCTTTAAATATGATATCCATATTCATTTTCCCGCCGCGGCGATCCCCAAGGACGGGCCCTCGGCAGGGGTCACGGTAACGACCGCCGTCCTGTCCTGCCTTACCGGCAGAAAGGTCCGCCACGACGTTGCCATGACGGGGGAAATATCGCTGCGCGGCAGGGTCCTGCCGATCGGGGGCGTGCGGGAGAAGGTCACGGCGGCGAAACGGATGAACATGAAGACGGTTATTTTACCCAGAGCAAATCAATCCGATCTCGACAAGGTCCCGGACATGGTGAAAACAGGCATAGAGTTCGTTTTCGTCGACCATTACCGGGATATCGTTGACCGGGTCTTGTTGCCATAGAGAACGTTTAATTACTTAACTGGAGGTTTGTATGAAACAAACGAACGTCATCATTATGGGTGCGGCAGGACGTGATTTTCATAATTTTAATACCTTCTTCAGAGGTAACCGGGATTTTCGGGTCGTTGCATTTACCGCAACGCAGATCCCGGATATCGACGGCAGGAAATATCCGGCGGTGCTCGCCGGAGACCTGTACCCTGAAGGTATTATGATCTATGATGAATCGCAGCTTCCCGAACTCATAAAAGAACGCGATGTCGATCAGGTTGTGTTTTCATATAGCGACGTTCCTCACGAAGTAGTTATGCATAAAGCGGCATTAGTCAATGCCTGCGGCGCTGATTTCATCATGATGGGCGGAAAACGGACGATGCTTGCATCGACAAAACCCGTTATCGCTATAAATGCAGTTCGGACCGGATGCGGCAAATCGCAGACCACGCGCCGCGTGGTTGGCATTTTAAAAGGAATGGGATTGAAGGTGGTCTCCGTTCGCCATCCCATGCCCTACGGGAATCTGGCCGAACAGGCCGTTCAGCGTTTCGGATGCATTGACGATCTGAAGAAACATCATTGCACCATCGAGGAAATGGAAGAATACGAGCCGCACATCGCGATGGGCAGCGTGATCTATGCGGGCGTGGATT
>CALMFL010000034.1 GCA_937862595.1 uncultured Fidelibacterota bacterium | reverse complement strand
AGCTGGTGAACCGAACGCACAGGAATTTCCTGCGGCAGTTCACCCAGAACGCATCGCATTGCCCTCTGGACAGCCAGGGCCGCATCATGCTGACACCCAAGCTCATGGAGATGGCCGGGATCAAGGACAACGGGAATGCGGTGATCATCGGGATGATCGATTTTATGGAGATATGGGATCCGGAGGAACTGAGGCGTCACGAAGAAAATACCCCACTAACAGACAGTGATTTTGAAAAACTTGAGCAATTGCCATTAATCTAGGGAGATAATGTCAATTTCCTACCAGCACACGCCGGTATTGCTTCATGAGGCTGTGGAGCAGCTCGTGACCAAACCGACAGGCGTGTATATCGATGCAACCTGTGGGCTGGGTGGTCATTCTCTGGAAATTTGCGGAAAGCTGTCGCCCAGGGGGCGTTTGTTCTGCTTTGACCTGGACCCGGCCGCGCTCGCGTTTGCTCAGACGCGTTTGGCGCACTATAAGAACGTCGTTTTTATACAAAATAATTTTGACAAACTGAAAGTTGAACTGTACGCGCGCGATCAGACGCAGGTTGACGGCATCCTCTTCGATCTGGGGGTTTCCTCCATGGAGATTGACTCTCCCGAGCGCGGTTTCAGCTTTATGCAGGACGGGCCATTGGATATGCGTATGGGAGACACGGGCATGACGGCAGCGGATGTCGTCAACACCTATTCGAGGGAGGATCTGACACGGATCTTCGGGGATTACGGCGAAGAACGTTTTTCGGGCCGCATCGCCCGCCGCATTGTCGAAACACGCCCCTACCGCACGACGTCGGCCCTGAGCGCCTGCGTCCGCACGATCGTTCACGGCCCCCATGTCAACAAATCGCTCGCCCGGATCTTCCAGGCTTTGCGCATCGAGGTCAACCGCGAACTGGATTCGCTCCAGAATGCGCTGAACACCGCGATCGGCATGCTGCGTCCGGGCGGCAGGATCGTCGTGATATCCTATCATTCACTTGAGGACCGCATTGTCAAGCAGACCTTTCTGGATGCCGTCAGCGACTGCATCTGTCCCCCGCAGGACCCGGTCTGCACCTGCGGGCATAAAGCCGTCGCAAGAAAAGTAACCCGGAAACCCCTCCTCCCTTCCGAGGAAGAGATCACCCTTAACCCGCGGAGCCGCAGCGCCAAGTGCCGCGTGATAGAAAAACTATGAGCCGTCCGCCGATCCGCACACGCCAGCAGAAGGGATTCATGCACTGGATCGAAAATCCTTACTTTTTCTTCTTTCTCTTCCTGCTGCTGCTCGTTTCGACCCTCGTGGCCTATATGTACGTCCGGAACGGCCTGAACTCCGTGATCGCGGGCAATCTGGCTTTAAGCAATGCCTGTACGGCCAAACAGCAGGAGGTCGTGTACCTGAGGAACGAGATCAACGAACTGTCGCGGCCGGGGAACATCCAGCGCATCGCATATGAACGGCTCGGACTGGTCAATTCCACCCCCCAGGCCGATGCCATCATCATCAGGAAAAGGAATTAATGGACGAGATCAGCAAAACCCGTGACACCTACTCGTTTCGCGTAGCGATCATTACCGGCATCGTGCTGCTATGCCTGGTCGTGATCGTGATCCGTCTTGCGTCCATTCAGCTTTTCGACTCCATGGATCTCCGGGGCTATGCGGACAGCCAGGGCATGCGCACGGAGGACATTCTCCCTGAGCGGGGCCTGATCCTGGACCGCAACGGGAACATCCTTGCCGACAACATTATCGAATACAGCATCGGGGCGCGCTACATCGACCTGCTTGAACCCGAGAACGCCTTCCGTTCGCTGGCTAAAGCCTTCGACAAGACCCCGGATTTTTACCGCAGTCAATTTAAAAAACAAAACGCCTTCTATATGCTGGAAACGCAGGTCCGTCCCGAGATCGTCGATCAGTTGCGGAGCGACAACGCCTGCCACGGCCTGAAATACGACAAAAAAATGAGCCGCACCTATCCCTATCAGGAAGCGGCGGGGCAATTGATGGGGTTTCTGTGGGATGACGGGACCGGACAGGCCGGCATCGAGCAATACTACGATTCTGTCCTGAAGGGGGAAAAGGGCTATCAGATGATCCAGCGCGACAAGCACGGGGATGTGATCACCCTGGAAAGCGCGAAGACGAAGCCGGCGATCCGGGGCGGGAACGTTCAGCTCACGCTGGATATCGAATACCAGATCATTCTTGACGAAGAGCTTGCGGACGCCGTCCGGAAGAACAAAGGCGTCAGCGGCATGGGCGTCATCATGGACCCCCGCAGCGGCGAGATCCTGGCCATGTCGAACTACCCCGCCTTCAACCCCAACAAGGTCCGCAACTCCACGCCGGAGATCCGGCGCAACCGGGTGATCGCGGACCAGTTCGAGCCCGGATCCATCTTTAAATTCGTCCCCGTCACGGCGGCGCTCGAGAACAATCTTTTTACGCCCACCAGCCGGATCTTTTGCGAGAACGGCGAATGGACGGTCAAGGACCGCGTCATCCACGATACAAAACCCCACGAGTGGCTCACGGTCGAGGAGATCATCACCTACTCCTCCAATATCGGCGCCGGCAAGATCGCTCAGCAGCTGGGGGACCGGCCGCTCTACGACATGTGCCGCAAGTACGGATTCGGGGAACCCACCGCGATCGGACTGTGGGGCGAATCGGGCGGACTGCTCAAAACCCCCGACAAATGGAGCGGCGTCGGATTTTCCCAGATCGCCATGGGGCAGGGCGTCGCGGTCACCCTAATGCAGATCATGTCCGCCTACAGCGCCATCGCCAACGGCGGCATGCTGCTGAAACCCAATATTTTATTTGCCACCTACAATGAAAAGAACAAACTGACCGGCGAACTCAAGGTCAACCCCGTGCGCAGGGTCATAAAAAAAGAAACGGCCGTGATCATGCAGTCCATGCTGGAAGAAGTGGTCAATTCGGGCACCGCGACCCGGGCGCAAATTCAGGGCTATCACATTGCGGGAAAGACCGGAACGGCCCAGAAGGTCGTGGACGGCAA
>CALMFL010000033.1 GCA_937862595.1 uncultured Fidelibacterota bacterium | reverse complement strand
AGCGTCGAAGCGGAGCAGATCCTCCGTCAGCAAGGGATCAAAACGCGGGACAACAAGGGGATCATTGACCAGCTGGCGGCACGGATCATTCTGCAGGAATTCCTTGATTCACGGAGCACATCATGAAATTAAACTGGAAACATCTGCTTCTCCTCCTGCTTTCCGCCGTGCTTCTCGGACTGTCCTTTGCTCCCTTCAACCAGGTCTACACCGCCTTTTTCTCCCTGATACCGCTGTTATATGTTCTCGTCAAGACCGGAAAAGGCTTTCTGACCGGACTGATCTGGGGTCTCTTTTACTGCATTTTTTCGATCCACTGGCTGGCATTCAACACCGGGACCTATCCCTGGGTCGCGACGTTTTCGATGCTGCTGGCCGCCCTTTTCCTCTCCCTGAATTACGCCGTGATTGGGATGCTGTTCACGATGATCTACCGCCGCGATCAGGGCCGGGCCTTCCTGCTCTTCCCGGTGATCTGGGTCGCCGTTGAGTTCGTGCGTTCCTTCGGCATTCTGGGATTTCCCTGGCTGAGCCTCGGCCATTCTCAGGCATACAATACGCTTTACATTCAGCATGCGGATCTCGGGGGCGTCTACCTGGTCTCTTTCTCCCTGCTGGCCGCGAATGTGCTCCTTTTCCTGCTTTTCCGATCGTTTTCCCGCAAAAAGCTGGCGGCGCTCCTTGCGGCGGTGCTAATCCCTTTCCTTTACGGACTGCTTATGATCAATCTTGATCTGAACGAGGACAAAACCTGTCAACTCAGGATCGTACAGCCGAATATCGGAGCAAAGGAAAAATGGATCCCGGAAAACCGGATCCCCATCCTCCAGCTGCTTGACTCCCTCAGCCGCGCCGAGACCGGCGTCGCTCCCGATGTGATCGTCTGGCCTGAAACGGCGGTCCCCTACTATCTGCGCGCGTCCCGGTATTTCTGTTCGACACTCTCCCGCTGTGCGGCCGACACCCGCGCAACGCTCATTACCGGGGCACTGGATTTCTTTTACACGGATTCCCTTACGAGCCACCAAAGCACGAACAGCCTGTTCCTCTTCGAAGCGGAAAATTATTCCTACTCGGATATCATCTACGATAAGATCCATCTCGTTCCCTTCGGCGAATTTACGCCGGGCGGCAAAATGTTCTCCTGGCTGAACAACATGCAGTACGGCCAAAGCAATTTCACCTCCCGCAAAAACGTCCGGATCCCCCGCATGACCGCGGACAGTATCGCCTTTACTCCCATGATCTGTTACGATTCCGTTTTTCCGCACACCATCCGGCGCTACGCCGCCATGGGAAGTAAATATAACATCCTGATCACCAATGATATATGGTTCGGGCGTTCCATGGGCCCCCACCTGCATGCCGCCATCGCCCTTGTGCGCGCCGTGGAAACGCGCCTTCCGCTGATCCGCTCCGCCAATGCCGGCATTTCCATGTTCATTGACAATAAGGGGCGCGTGATCGACTCGATCCCCCTTTACACGCGAGGGATCATCGAGCATCCCCTGGCTGCGGGGAGCTATGTCCCGCCCTACGTGAAAATGGGCAATACTTTCAGCGTGCTCATGCTGATCACCGCTCTTTTGGGAATCGTATATACCTTATGCATAAAAACAAAAAAATAGCGGTCCTTCTGATCCTTGCTTTCCTTTTCCCGGCGGGAGCTCAGGACGATCCGGACAAAGGCGTTTATTTCAAGCCCGGGACGCTTCATCTCCCTGAGATCTCTCAGTTTCTGGAAATGCATCATTATCGCCTGAGTCCCGATTCGCTTGCCGCGGCCTACCGGGGAGAGGTCTTCTATTATCTTGAGGAAAAAGATTCTGTCCGCTGTGAAATCCGCCTGACCAAACCCTCCGCCCCTCCCTTCGTTCTGGGCTCATTTATGACGGAACCAGTCAA